>CAZMRA010000033.1:9126-26047 GCA_964568485.1 uncultured Caldilineaceae bacterium
CACATCGGGGGACTATGAGAAAATCATCCCCTGTGAGGAACTTTCCGAGACAGAAACGGTGACCGCCGCAGCTGCCATCACCGAGACCGAGGAGCTCACCACGACGGAGCCGCTCACCGAAGCTGAGTCGATCGACGCGGAAGAAGTGCTGACCGACACGGAGTCCTTGACCGAGACCGAGGAAATCACCGCAACGGAAGCTGCTGATGAAGAAGCCACCGACGAGGAAGAAGCGTCCGACGCAGAAGCCACTGAAGAAGCGTCCGACGCAGAAGCTGCAACTGAGGAAGACGTAACGGAAGAAGATGCAGCGGAAGAGGAAACCGTCGCCGTTGATGAGCGGTACGCGGGTTTGCCCGACAACATCCTGGCCGCCCTGGAAAACGCCGATCCCGAGCGCGGCGCCCAATTGACCCAACAATCCGCCTGCATTGCCTGCCACAATTTGGATCCCAGTGTGACCCAGCCCGGTCCCTCTTGGCACAACTTAGCTGTCACTGCGGCCGAGCGTGTGCCCGATCAAAGCGCCGCTCTTTATCTCTACACCAGCATCGTCCACCCGAATGATTTTATCGTAGAGGGCTATCCCTCCGGATTGATGGTGCCGACCTTTGGTGAAACCCTGAGCGACCAAGATTTGGCGGACTTGATTGCTTACTTACTGACACTCGAAGCTGACGAATCGTGACCTTGCCGATTGTTCTTTTGTCGGAAGTGCCAATGGTTTGTTAAAATAGTGGTTGATACGCCCTGCTTGTTGGGTGAGTCACCGAAAGCGCAACTCTTGCTAGAGATCTAGCTATTCAAATGCAATTCTCTGGCTCACGATGATGGAGTGAAGCTGTCTGATGAAGGCGATGCTCTATATGCCCGGACGGAAAGAGGCAGTGGCTGTCTTCGATGAGATCAACATCGTTGAGATGAACGACAACCACAAAGCCGCACCGTACCGTGTGCTTTATAAAACGCAACGACTCAATGCCAGTAATGAGATGCTGGAACTACAACGGGATTCCAAAATGACGCTCAAGTTGGAAGATGGTCGCGAGGCAACTGTGCTCTTGCAACATTCCAGCCTGGACATGCAGGGAAACGCCGTCGGTGTATTACGTGTGTTGAGCGGCTTGGCAAACTGAACGAGCCACGGCCACTCAGTGGTTGTTCAAATAAAATGCCAGCCGTTGCTTTGGCGGTTGGCATTTTTTGATCCTAACCTTGCCCATGAATGCTGATTTTGAACCTACCTTAACCCAGCCGTCGCTGACACCCCCGCCCTCTCCCACCCCATCCACGAATCGCGGGCCGCTTCGTTCGCTCTTCTGGCCGGGTTTTGCGGTTGGCTTTTTATTGCTAAGCCTAGTCAGTTGTGGGGGGCTATTTGTCGCGACTGGCCTGAATCGGATTGGTCTTGAAGATATTCAAGGGGGTGGCGTGGCTTGGACTCCGCCCGCCATCGTCCCAACTGCCACCGCCGAGGTTGCTCCCTCACCAGATGTTGCAACCAGCGGCACCTTTACACCGGGTGAACTTGTCCGCAACATTACCAGCGGCCGGGTGAATATCCGGCAAACGCCAGGCCATCAGAACAAACTACCCAACGATATCATCGTGCAGGTAGATACCGGAGCCATCTTGCAAATTATCGAAGGCCCGCGCATGGTTGATAATTTAAACTGGTGGTTGATCCGCACAGAAGGTGGCAATGGTGTAGAAGGCTGGGTTGCCGAAGCAACTCAGAGTGGGGTAACTATTTTGGGCCGCTAAGCGCGGTGACCAGCCATGACCCAAACCAATGAACCGCCCAATCAAGCATCTGCCCCTCGTTCCGACGAAGTACGCCTTCGCCCAGCCCAAGCCGAGATCTTAACTTATCAGGGCGGTCCCATGGGCGTGAGCGCTGTACCGGGCAGTGGCAAAACCTATACGCTCAGCCGCCTGGCCGCGCAATTGGTTGCTCGCTTGGCTGAACAAGCCAACCAGCCTGGGCCGACTGACGAGCGTGAAGTGTTGATTGTCACCTTCACTAACAGCGCCGTAGCCAATTTTCGCAGCCGCATTGCCAACTTTGTCCGCCAGATGAATCTGCTCCCGGGTGTTGGTTACCGGGTGCGCACATTACACGGGCTGGCGCATGACATTGTCCGCGAACGCCCGGGGTTGGTTGGGCTCAGCGAAAGCTTTGATATTCTCGACGACCGCACCGCTACCGAGATCAAGCGGGAATCGGTGCTGAGTTATCTGCGCACCCACCCCGACGCACTGACGCCCTTCATCCAGCCACAATTTTTGCAGAATTTTCGCAGCATCGAGCGCTATGTCATCGACGATGCCATCGACATCGCCAATGCCTTTATCCGCTTGGCCAAAGAACGGCGCCTTGAACCCTACCGGCTCGAAGCACAGCTGCGGCAACAAGCGGGCACCTGGCCTCTGCTCGATTTTGGCTTGCGCGTGTACAGCGATTATCAACGTAGCCTTACAATTCGCGGGGCGGTGGATTTTGACGATCTGATCGTCTTGGCCCTGCAAGCGCTGGATGCCGATCCCGATTATTTGCAGCGGTTGCAGAGCCGTTGGCCCTATATTCTAGAAGACGAGGCGCAGGATTCCAGTTTTCTGCAGGAAGAGATGTTGCGACGGTTGACCGGCAGCCACCACAACTGGGTGCGGGTGGGCGACCCGAATCAGGCGATCAACACCACCTTCACCAGCGCTGACACGCGCTTTTTGCAGCGCTTTTTGGCCGAACATCCCGAACAGGCGCGCACGTTGCCCAATTCAGGGCGCAGCGCAGTACCGATCATCCAAGCTGCCAATTATCTGATCGATTGGTCGCAACAGCACCCGGTCTTGCCGCGTGAACTGGCCTTGGCCTTGCCCCACATTGAGCCAACGCCGCCAGATGATCCGCAGCCCAACCCGCCACCGGGCAACCCAGCGGTGTTTGTCTTTGAGCGTGCGCTCAGCCCCGATGAGGAGATCAAGACGATCTTGGCGAGCTTAAGGCGCTGGCTGCCGGAAGCTAACGACCAGACAGTTGCCGTCTTGGTGCCAGAGAATAGCCGCGGTTTTCAACTCACCGAAGCGCTGCAAGGGGCCAATTTGCCATTTGATGATAGCCTGCTGCGCTCCGACAGTGTGACGCGTGCCGCGGCGCAGGCATTGGCACTGGTACTCGGCTATATTGCCCAACCGCAGATCGCTACCAATCTGGAGCGCGTGTGGCTCGAAGTCTGGTGGCCGCGACGTTTGCCACACTTGGCGAGCGTGCTGGGCGACCTCCCTGAAGCGGATGAGGAAGCGCCGGATGAACAGGCAAATGGAACAGCAAAACGAGTGCGCAAGGCGGATCTTCCCGAACCAGTGACCACATTCGCGGCGGCATTGCGCAAAATCCGCGAGCCCGAAAGTTTTATTTTCCCCACCAAGTATGACTGGATCGATTCGCTGAGTTGGCTGGATAGTGTCGAGGGCTTTCGCCCCATTGTGGAAGCCTTCCGTGCCGATCTACAACGCTGGACCACAGCCATGGTCTTGCCGATCGATGAATTGCTGCTCACACTGGGCAATGATCTTTTCCGCGAACCGGCAGATCTAGCTTTGACCCACCGCTTGGCCGTACTACTCGCCAAATTGAGTGAGGAAAATCCTACCTATCGGTTGCCCGAATTGGCCGGCGAATTGGAGAACATTGCACAGAATCGGCGGCGCTTGTTAGGGTTTAATGAGGATGGGCAAGGCTTCGAACCCAAACCAGGGCAGATCACTGTGGCGACGATGCATGCAGCTAAGGGGCTCGAATGGGATCGAGTCTACCTGTTGGCGGTAAACAATTATGGCTTCCCCAGTGGTGGCCCGGATGATAAGTACCGGGGCGAACGCTGGTATGTGCGCGACCAACTCAATCTTGTGGCCGAGGCGGAAGCCCAATTGCGCCAACTGTACATGGGCACGTTGGATGAATATGTGTCCGGGGAAGCGACGCAGCAAGCGCGGATCGCATTGGCCGCCGAACGTCTGCGTTTGCTCTATGTTGGGATCACTCGCGCCCGCCGCGAGCTGATCTTGACCTATAATACAGGTCGCAATGCCGAACGCGATCCCAACGAACCTGCGCTGGCCTTTACGGCGCTCAAAGAATATCTAGCAACACAAGCAAGTTCACGGACGAGCGCGCAGTGAAACGTGCAGGATGATGATTGCGATTTCACGCATCACAACCACAAGGCGCGCTCAGTCCGACTTCTATCAAGGCCAAAAACATTCATAAAAGGAAAACAAATGGCTATCCAACAATGGAATACACCACCGGCCCTCGAAATTGATCCGAAGAAGCAATACACCGCCAAGATCGAAACTGTGCGGGGGACAATTGTGCTGGAGTTAGCACCAGAACACGCGCCCAAGACGGTCAATAACTTCGTCTTTTTGGCTCGCCAAGGCTTTTACGATGGCGTCACCTTCCACCGCGTGATCGGCAATTTTATGATCCAAGGTGGCGATCCCACCGGGACTGGACGTGGCGGACCTGGCTACAAATTCGAAGACGAGACACGCGGCAATCCCTTGCGCCACGAAACCGGTGTGATCTCAATGGCTAATGCCGGCCCCAATACTAATGGCAGTCAGTTCTTTATCACCCATTCCCCCCAGCCCCATTTGGATGGCAAACACACCGTCTTTGGCAAGGTAACCAGCGGCCAATCGGTGGTGGATTCGATCAAACAAGGCGATAAGATGCTCAAGGTAGAGATTACCGAGAGCGAATAGTTTTCGTTGCTTCGCTTCGGGAAGGTTACCGCTTTCCCGAAGTGGGCTTGGCCCAATAGGCTGGACGTGCTTTTCTCCCTTTCTCTGCATTATGCAACCATTACCGAATTACGAGCGTATTTATGCAGTAGTGTCACTGATTCCCCCGGGCCAAGTGGCAACGTACGGTCAAATCGCCAGCATTGTTGGGAATTGCACGGCGCGGATGGTGGGCTATGCCATGGCCGCCTTGCCCATAGGCAGCCCAGTCCCCTGGCAGCGGGTGATCAACGCGCAAGGCAAGATCAGCCCACGTGGCAATGATCAAAGCACGCTCCTTCAGCAACAGCGGCTCGAAGCCGAAGGAATTCAGTTTGATGCCGAGGGGCGCGTTAATTTGCGCCAATACCGGTGGTCTGGCCCGCAATTAGATTGGTTGCTCGAACACGGGTTCATCCAGGAATGAGTATGCAAGCAATCAGGCTTCTGGGGAAAGCTGATTGCTCAGGGAGTAACGATGTTAACGTTTGACGTCGGAGGATTGGAACTAATTTTTGGCTTAGCCTTGGGGATTGGCCTAAGCGCGGCCTGTGGTTTTCGCGTCTTCGTGCCGCTGCTGATCATGAGTGCGGCGTCGCGCGGCGGCTTCTTGACGCTGGCTGACGGTTTCGAATGGCTCGGCTCCTACCCGGCGTTGCTCACTTTTGCTGTTGCCACGGTGCTGGAGATTCTCGCCTTTTACATCCCTTGGATCGATAATGCCTTAGACGCCATCGCCACGCCGGTTGCAGTGGTTGCGGGCACGGTGGTCACCGCTTCGGTGATCATTGGGCTGGATCCCTGGTTACAATGGACCTTGGCAGCAATCGCTGGTGGCGGTACCGCCGGTTTGATCCAAACTGGCACGACGATCCTACGAGGTATGTCTTCGATGGCTACCGGTGGCTTGGGGAATTTTCTCGTCTCCACAGCGGAGTTGATCGGCTCCTTCGTCACATCGCTGCTCGCCGTCCTCTTCCCCATCATCGCCGTGGCACTGGTCTTGGCTTTGTTGATCCTCATCTTCAACCGCTTCAACCGCCGGCCACGCCGAGTCAATGCTACACCGCCAGCCCATTAACCGAAAGATAGCATTTTGCACTGAGCAGGCTCACGTTGCCTGCTCAGCTTCAATCACCACGTGCGCGAATCGGGAACGGGTAGCCACTCGCCGCCCTGCCGGATCGACTCCTGACTGATCAAGCCAGGCAGGGTCATGTCGAGCGCTTCGTGAATGCCGATTGTTGGCGCTTTGCGACCGCGCACCGCATCGATAAAGTCCATCACCTCGAAATAATCACCCCCACCATGGCCAGCTTGCAGCGCGGCCTGCGGCGGATTACGCCACATCTCCGGCAAGAATTCGGCTTCTAGCGTGGAAAGCGGGTGCCACTGATTGGGATCTTCATGCAGATCGGCCAGCCAGATCCGGTCTTCCCCGCCGTCGTGGCGTGCGCTCTCAAAGGCGCCCTTGGTTCCCTGCAGCGCATAATTGGTCATGGCGTGCGGACGCCGCGAGAGCATATCCAGCCGAATCTTGATCAGCTTTTCGCTGGCAGTTTTGCAGAGCAACAAGGTCGTATCTTCCAGCGCATGCTCGGGGTCAGTCCAGCGCCCGGTGCCGATACAGCTGATGCGCGCAGGGCGTTCGCCGATCCATTGCAGGCAGGGGCCCAAACTGTGCGTGGGGTACGTCGAACCGTTGATGCCGACTTGCCAGAAATAGCGCCAAGTTGGTTTACCCGCCGGGGTGTGATGCAGGACCGACAACTCGTGTAGATATTCGCCCTCGGCATAATAGGTTTCACCAAAGAGCCCGGCCTGAACTAGCGCACTGATCAGCGCACAGCTCTTGCGGTAGATATAGTTCTCGGCCATCATGTAGATGGCGCGGCTGCGGCGACAAGCATCCACCAGCCAGCGGCATTCATCCACCGAGACCGCCGCGGTCACTTCGGAGAGCACGTGAATGTCGCGATCGAGCGCGGCGATGGCTTGCGTGGCATGAAACTGCATCGGGGTAGCAATCACCACAATGTCGGGCTTGGCTTCGTCCAACATCTGCTCGTAATTGGTATAGAGCGCGTCGATGCCGGTCGATTGGCCAAGCGCTTGCAGCGTCGGCTCGTGGACATCACACAGGGCGCTTAGTTTGGTCTCCGGGTGACTTTGAAAGGCGCGCAAGAAGGAGCTCGCCCGCCGGGCGCCCACAAACGCAACACGTAATTGGTCTGTCATAATGGTTCAATCCCGCGGCGAGCTTAGCGGCTGGCCCACTGCATGCCGCGCAATTGGATCTCTTTGGCTTCGGGCACTTCAAAATCACGGGCGACATGGCCCAGCGATGAATAAAAGACCCGGCCCTGGCCCCACATACGCTTCCAGACCACCGGCATCACCGTACCTTCGACCCAGGGCGCATATTCGCCACTGAAGGTCGTCGTCGCCAAGACCTGATTCGACGGATCGACATGCATGTAATATTGTTCGGAGTGCATGTCGAAATCGTTGATCCCTGCGGTAATGGGGTCATCATGATCAACAATATTCACGCGATAATCGATGATATTGCCCGGATGCGCCACCCATTGGCCGCCGACCATCCATTGATAGGTTGTGTTGTTGCGGAAGGCGTCACCCATGCCCCCGTGCCACCCGGCCACGCCGACGCCGGACGCAATGGCATCTAACAGGCCCTTCTCCTGTTCGCGGGTGATGGTGCCCATGGTCCACAGCGGCACGATCAGATCCAAACTCTGCATAAACTCCTGATTGAGGTAGATATCGAGCGTGTCAGAGAGGGTCACATCGAAACCACGTTCCTGCATGGCCGGCACAAAGATTTCGGTGCACTGTTTGGGTTCGTGCCCTTCCCAGCCACCATAAACAAATAACGCTTTTTTCATGATCAATTCCTTGATGTCGAGTTAGTCAAGTTGAAAGGTCAAACCTTGTCGCGTCGCGATGATCTCGACGTTGGCGAGCAAGCAGTAATTACCGTCACGCTCACTGCTCAACGATAGTCCTCGGCGCGATCGGCTGGTTCGTAGCCCAAAACTTCGCGGGCGTGGCTCAAATCTCGATAGCCCCATTCGTTTTGCGAAGTGACAAAAAAGAGATCGTACTTGAGGTCAAGCGGGGCGTTGATCGCCAATTCGACCATCTGTGCGGCGTCGCGCTGGCTGCACCAGACGGGATAGTGGCGAATGTCGGTCGGGCGATCTGTCTCATTCACCACGCCAAAGCGCAGACAGATCATCGACATGGGGGTGGTGTCGGCGAAGTGACGCGCCAATTGCTCGCCAAAGACTTTGCTCACCCCGTACAAACTGGCCGCGTGCGGCAGCGACTCGTGCGTGATCATGGGCCACGGGCGAGGAACAGCCGCATAATTGCCCTCGAGTAGCTCTTTGTAGGGCGATTGTTGATGATATCCGAGGATCGTGGCACCACTGCTGGCAAAGATCACCCGCTTTACACCGGCTTGGCGCGCTGCTTCGAAGACATTGTAGGTGCCCGTGATATTGATCGCCAAGACCTCATCCCAGGTGGCGTCGATATTGGCCACAGCCGCGAGATGCACCACCACCTCTTGCCCCTCAAAGGCCGGCTGAATCGCGGCAGCATCGTCAATACTCGCTTGCACCGTCCGAATTCCCGGGACGGGCCGACGGTTGAGGGCGGTCAATTCGTAACGATCTGCCAAACGCCGCGCCACAGCTCCGCCGATCAACCCACTGAGGCCGGTGATGAGTACCTTCTTCATATGCCGATCTCCACAGAACCATCCAACCCGACACGCGTCACGCCCCCCGTAGCGGCGAAGAGCGCCACGGTCAACTCGGCTTTGAGCGTTTCGCCCGCGGCCAGGGTGAGGTGGCTTTTGGTCGTGTTCATCACATTGACCAGCCCTTGGCCGGGAATGCTGCTCCACGGCTCCAAAGCCATGGTATAGGTGCGTTTGTAGAAGGGGAAGCCGCTGGAGCCATACATCTCTTGCCAGAACCACAGGTAGCGGAAGACATCGCCGCTCCAGGCCAACCCACAGCCCACACCCAACTCGGTGTTAACCAGCGCATACCAGGGATCGCCCGCGAAATCTAGCAAATAGGCCATGGTATTGCGCGCTTCGGCTTGGCTGGGGATGACACTCATATCAACCGTGCCACCCGCTGCAGCTTCCCCGTGCGGCCAGTTGCTTTTGCGATCTGGCTGTAGCACCGCATGCGGCCCAGAGTTATCTGCCAGGATGGTTTGCGCATTGGTATAGATGCGGGTGTGTTCGGAAAGGAACGGTGCGCCATACGCGGGGTGATGGCCCCACATGAAGTCAATGGACTCGCCAGCTTGATTGGTCAGCTCTTCGGAGATGCGTAACGCCCCTGAACCAGCGGACAGACTCATGCGGCGTCGGCAATGTAAGGGGCTGCGGAACAGCTGCACGGAGAAATCGACGATCACTTCATCGTCGGCCTCTTTGACGATCTCGTAGTGCCAGGGCAAGGTGCTGGATTCGCCGTGAAAATTCAGCTCGACACCTTTGTATTCACAAGGATCGCCCCCGTTGGGGAAGATTTCTTGCCAGCCGCCTTCATACATTTCGAGCCAGGCAGCTTGACTATCGCTGGTGAACCAGCCATGGGTCGGCGCCCGTAACCCAAGAGGCGACTTCCACAAAACATCGACACCAGAAGGCACGTGGATCAATTCGTAGATGTCAGCACCTTTGTTGGCCAGTATCGTCACACGGATCTGATCACTAACCAAGGTCACTGCCTCGATCCCATTGCTGAGGCTAGCGGTTTCTACTCGACACGCGGCAGGCATGAGCCATCTCCTTATAGTATCGCATGTACGCAAGCCTTGACATCAATCAAGTGCTACATACGTCGTGCGATGATTGATTGGATGGATTGATTCAGGTGTGGAGTATTGTACCATCAATCGACACCAAAATGGGCAACCTATATTGATCCGCAGCGACAATTTCTGGCTACAAGCCGAATCAGGCCAACTGATTTTGCGAACCGATAGGGCGGTGCTATAATGCGCGCGTTCAAGTTTCTCTCCAACTATATATCGTTTCATGCCTTAGCCCGTTCTGATCAGTAGCAGTTACAGAGTGCCCACTCATTGACAAGCCATCATAGCTTGTCAAAGCTCGCGTAATCTGATCAACGCGTAAAGCTTTACTTGTAGTTACTTGAAATGCCTTAGTTGACGCAACTAGTTCCATACTCTTGTCCTCGCACCGTACACTAGTATCGCGCAATGCGCTGTGTGTCCTCATAGGCGAATCAATTTTTTGTTGCTTTCTATTTATTCGTATCTTCAAGGAGGAAGTTAAATGGAGCAAAACAAACGAGCCGGGCTGCTTTCGCGCCGCCAATTTTTGGCCGCCATTGGTGGAACCGCAGCCGGAGCAGCACTGTTGGCCGCATGTGCCCCAGCCAGTCCGGGGACAGCTACCGATTCGGGAGCCAGTGGCAGCGAATCTGCTCCCAGCACCGAAAAAGCTACGGTGCGCGCCCACATGGTCGAAAAGCAAGATGTCTCGCAGTGGATCCAAGCCGGTTTGGATCAAGACATCGACGGCTTTGTCAGCAACAATGGTGACCTTGAGGTCGTACTTGAAACCATTCCTGGCTGGACCCCCGAATACATTCCGAAAATTCTCTCGTTTGCTGCCGCTGGCACCCTGGGCGATCTCGTCTGGTTCCCCCCACGCCACCGCTCACATATCGCTTGGGGCACCAACTACGACATCGTCACTGACCTGTTGCCATTAGCCGAAGCTGCGGGATACGATCTGAACGAAAATTTCTTTGCGGGTGCCAACAGTGCCAATAGCGCCGAAGGCAAGCAATATTGGCTCTCCTTTATCTCCGAGCCGATTGTGCCCATTATCGCCTATAACAAAACCAAAGCGCTAGAGATGGGCATTGGCGAGCCAAGTGATGATTGGACGTTTGCCGATCTAGCCGAGTGGGCGCAACAAGGCACCACCGAAGACACCTTTGGTTATTCGACGGCGGATAAAGCCTATTTGGCCTTTAGCGGTGCACCTTATCTGCGCCAATATGGCGTCGAGCCAGTCGATGAAGACGGGGTTACCGCCACCTTCCTCGAGAATGAAGAAGGCTTCTTGCAAGCGTTGCAGTACGATTATGACCTCACGAACACGCTGAAAGTCTCGCCTTCGCCTTCGGCGGGTGCGATTAATGCGCCAGAATTGTTCGGTGCCCAAAAAGTGTTGGCGGTCGATATTTGGCCATTCCGCATCCAGATCTACCCCGATACCTTTACTGATTTTGAGATCGGCTTTGTGCTAACCCCGGTCGTCAACGCTGGCGATGCTCGCCGCAGCATGCTCAACGAGCACGTCTTTGGGATTACAACTTCCAGTACAGCGCCGGATGCAGCCTTCAAGTTCCTCACCTGGATCTCCGGTCACGAGATGAATGTGCAAGGGGTAATCCAAGGGCAGAAAGGGCCGATCGCCCGCGCCGACTTCTGGGCTGATGATCGTGTCTACCAGGCCGAGCCAGATTACGAGAAGCTGCGCCCGATCATGGAAAACATCGAGCCGGATTACTTGGTGGCGAATTTCCGCGGCACCGAATTCGATGATACCTTCCAAGCCGTCTATGATGCTATGATCCTCAACGAGATCACACCGGCGGAAGCTGCCCAAAAGATTCAGGCAGATTGCCAAGCGGTGTTGGACAAAGAACCTGCGTAATGTGTTGTAGTCCGATTGTCGATGTTCGATTGGTATCGGTTACTCATTGAACATTGACAATCGGCAATTCCCACTGATTTCTGCTTATGACAACCTATGCACCAGCCCGCAATCGCCCCTCGCCCATGCGGCGCCGCGAGGCCATTGAGGGCATTCTTTATCTCTCCCCTTGGATTATCGGTTTTCTGCTCTTTATTGCCGGACCATTGGCGGCCTCGTTGTATTTAAGTTTTACCAAATATAATGTGTTGCGCCCCGCTGAATGGATTGGCATTCAAAATTTCGTCACCGCGCTTACGAAAGATGAGCTATTTTGGTCATCGCTGTGGCGCAGCTTTTATTATGCGCTGCTGAGTGTGCCCTTGGCGATGATCGGTTCGCTCATTGTCGCGATTTTGCTCAATCAAAAGCTGATTGGCACCACGGTTTGGCGCACACTCTATTTTCTGCCTACCCTCACACCCATTCTGGCAGTCGCCTTGCTTTGGCGCTGGATGCTGAACCCCGATGTTGGTCTGGTCAACTATTTGCTTTCGCTGGTGGGCATTCAAGGGCCCGGCTGGCTTTCTAGCACAACCTGGGCCATTCCATCGCTGGTGTTGATGGGTTTGTGGAATAGTATCGGCGGCTCGCGGATGATCATCTTCTTGGCAGGGCTGCAAGATGTGCCGAAAGAAGTGCTTGAATCCGCCGAGATCGACGGCGCCGGGGCCTGGTCCAAATTTTGGAATGTCACCCTGCCGCTGATCTCACCGACGATCTTCTTCAACCTTGTATTGGGGATTCTTTTTGCCTTACGCACCTTCGATGTTGCTTTGATCGCCACCAATGGTGGCCCGGCACGCGCCACGTGGTTCATCTCGCTGCATATCTATCAAAATGCTTTTGTGAGCTTTGATATGGGCTATGCTTCGGCACTCTCGTGGCTCTTCTTTATCATTCTCTTGGTGCTGACTTTGCTACAATTTCGGTTTTCCGACAGTTGGGTATTTTATGCCGGGGAGCGAAGATAATGGCAGAAGCAATCCGCCCAGCAACTACGCCACCCATCACCCGTTCGACAACGCACCGCAGCAGCTGGTTCTCCGCATCAAAATTCTTGATCTATTTGCTGCTCGCCGTGGGCGCAGCGGCCTCGATGCTGCCCTTCGTGTGGACATTTCTCAGCTCGGGCAAAGATATCAACGAACTCTATCGCTATCCCCCGACCTGGTGGCCCGAGCAGATGCGTTTTGCCCAAAATTATGCTGAAATCTTCCAAGTCGTTCCTTTTGCGCGCTGGTTCGTCAACACGGTCTACGTCACCTTACTTTCGCTACTGGGGACGATCATCTCGGCAACGCTGGTGGCCTATGGATTCTCGCGCTTCCGCTTTCCTGGCCGCGAGCCCTTCTTTTTCATCACGCTGAGTACAATGATGTTGCCGGTCGAAGTGACATTAATTCCCACCTATCTACTCTTCAAAAACTTCGGCTGGATCGACACTTACTACCCGCTGATTGTGCCGCTCTGGTTTGGTGGGGGGGCATTTAATATCTTCCTGATGCGCCAATTCATGATGAACATCCCGTTTGATCTGGACGAAGCCGCCAAGATCGACGGAGCAAGCAGTTGGCGCACACTCTGGCAGATCATCGTGCCGCTCTGCAAGCCAGCCATTGCAACCATGGCAACGCTCGGCTTTATCTCCAACTGGAACAATTTCCTCGGCCCGTTGATCTTCCTCAACACCGAAGCAAAATATACGGTGGCGGTTGGTCTGCGCTATTTCCAAAGCGCCGTCGCTGGCGGGGCCGGTGCGGTTTCGCGCCCGCAAGATCACCTTTTGATGGGCGCAGCGATCATGGTGGCGCTTCCCTGTTTGATCCTCTTCTTCCTGGGGCAAAAATACTTTGTGCAGGGGATTGTAACAACTGGGATCAAGGGATAATTCTCCAATAAAAATCTCCTCAATCTCTACGAGCACAGCCCATGAGAGATTGAGGAGATTCAAAGCTCCGCTGTTTTTACTCCTTAGACCCGCAAACGTGGATCCAACACATCACGCAGGCCATCACCTAGAAAGTAGATTGCCAACACCGTGCTGGTCAGCAGAAAGCCAGGGAAGGCAGAGATCCACCAAGCGGTGGTGAGATAGTTGCGCCCATCGGCGATCATCGCGCCCCAAGTTGGGATCAATGGCGAGATGCCCAGCCCCAAAAAGGTCAAGGATGATTCAGCCAAGATAGCGCCACCAACCCCTTGGGTCGCCAAAACGATGATCGGCGTCCAGACATTGGGCAACAAATGGCGCAAAACTAAGCGTTGATCTGCCATGCCTACGCAGCGCGCCGCTTCAATAAAGGGTTGAGAGCGCAAACTGAGAACAGTACCGCGGACAATACGCGCATATCCGACCCAACTACTGATCCCTAACACGAAAATCACATTGGCTAGGCCTGTGCCCAGAACCGCCATGATCGCGATTGCGAGTAGGATAAAGGGCACGGCTAATTGAATATCAGCCACCCGCATGATCAGCGTGTCCACCCATTTGCCGAAAAAGCCGCTGAGCAGACCGAGCGGCACACCGATCAGGGCCGCCACACTAACGACAGTCACACCGACGAGCAGCGAAATCCGCCCGCCATACATCATGCGCGTCAATAGATCGCGCCCGAGGGCATCGGTGCCAAAGAGATGAAAGGTACCTTGTTCCGTGGTCGTAAGCGGTGCTAGTTGGACCCGGTTAGGGTTCTGTTCACTTTCGCCATACGGCGTCAACAAAGGGGCGAAGATGGCAAAGAAGGCCACCAAAATTAGGTAGATTAGGCCGCCCATCGCTCGACGGCTGCGACGGAAGCGTTGTGAAAAGAGATTACGGCGCGGCGTGCTGAGCGTGGTGTCAGCGAGCGGCGTTTGGCCCGGGGCCGGGACAGTTGTTGTGGTCATAGGTAGACGGTAAACGAGAAACACTGGTCGGCGAACAATCGATAACGATGATGATTGTTTTGGGCCAGTGACTTATTCATAACGAATTCGTGGATCCAAATAAACGTAGAGCAGATCGACGGCCAAATTGAGAAAGACATAAACAACCGAGATCATCAACACCGAGGCTTGCACCAGCGGATAATCACGAGCATTGATGGCTTGTAGCGCCAAACGCCCAACCCCTGGCCACGCAAAGATACTCTCGGTGATCACGGCACCGCCGAAGAGCGCCCCAAGTTGCAACCCAACCACGGTCACCAGCGGGATCAGGATATTCCGCAAGGCGTGGCGGATAATCACGCGGCGTTCGAGCAGACCTTTGGCGCGTGCGGTGCGAATATAGTCTTCACCCAGCACATCCAACATTCCAGAACGCACCAACCGGGTGATCAGCGCCATCAAGACCGAGCCAAGCGTGATCGCCGGCAAAATCAAATGCCAGAAAGTGCCACGGCCCGAGGTCGGGAACCACCCCAGCCGCACCGAAAAGATCAAAATCAGCATGATGCCCAGCCAATAGGGGGGCAAGGCCTGGCCCAACATGGCAAAGTTGGTACCGAGATAATCCCAAATGGTATCACGTTTGAGTGCCGACAAAATGCCCAGCGGAATCGCCAATCCCAGCGAGAAGAGTAAGGCTACACCAGAAAGCTGCAGTGTAGCGGGCATGCGCTCGAGCAATACTTCCAAAGCAGGCTGGCGAAAAAAGAGCGAATCGCCTAGATCTCCCTGAACCGCTTTGGTGAGAAAGACCCAATATTGAATGTAGATTGGCTGATCCAACCCCCACTTTGCCCGCGTTGCAGCGATCTGCTCGGGCGTTGCGGTTTCAGCCAGCAGCATCGACACAGGATCGCCCGGAGCGAGACGCAAGAGAAAAAAGACAATGATCGTCACGCCCCACACGACAATGATCGATTGAACCAAACGACGACGGATGTATGCACCCATAATTAATGGTTAACTGCGAATGGCAATGGCAAATGGTTAATGATTGCTGATTGACAACGAACCATTAACCATTCACCAGTTACGATTGCTTACGCGCTCACGCCCAGGCCATTCCACGGACGGGTGGTATCTGGCGCATAGGCTTGGAAGCCGGTGACTCGTTTGCGCACCGCCCAGATGTTCTCTTGGCGATAGAGTTGAATCTCCACGGACTCATCGTAAATGCGCTTTTGAATCGACTTGTAGAGTTCGTCGGCCTTGACCGGATCCACCTCAACGCAGACTTGCTCGATCTGCTGTTGGAAATCGGGATTTTGCGGCCCAAACCCAGAACCATACGTATCGTTGATATAGAACGTCTTGTATTGGTTGCAGGGATTGTTCGCCTTGCCACCTTGTTGCAGCGCCAAATCGTAGCTACCCGATTGGCGAGCTTCGGTATAGGCACCGGGCTCCAAGAATTGCAGATCCACCTCAAAGCCAAGATCCTGCAAAGCGCCGGCGACATACTCCATCACTTCTTTGCCCTTGGCAAACCAGAAGGGATGGGCCTTCACCTCGATGCGGGTACCAGGCGCAACCCCAGCCTTGTCGAGCAAACGGCGGGCCTCATCGGGATCATACGGGACCTCGCCAAGCTGTCATCATAGCCGACAGTTCCTTGTGGGATGTGGCCGCCGATGATTTGGCCAGCCTTGACAATGTTCTTGACCAAGGCTTCGCGGTCGATCGCATAATTGACCGCCAAACGCGCATCCGGGTTGTCGAAGGGCGGGCGATTGTTCTGAGTCAACAGGTAGAGGTGATCGAGCGATGGTGCGCGGTAGATGGCAATGTTGGGATCTTGCGCCAGTTGCTCGGCCAATTCACCGCTCACATTGGCGATGATGTCCACCTCACCCGATTGCAACGCGGCCACGCGCGTGGCTTCTTCGCTGATTGGGCGATAGCGGATGCGCTGCACTTGGGCCATGCCGGGCTGCCAGTAATCTTCGAACACTTCACCCAACCAATATTCACCCTTCACATATTCCAGGTGACGGAAGGGGCCAGAGCCCATGGGCTTCTCCCAGAAGTTTTCGCCATTGGCTTCGGCATAGCTTTTGGAAAGAATGTGTTCGCCCATCAACAGGTTGAACAGCGGGGCAGGCTTGACACAATTAAAGACCACTGTCGCCGCGTCTGGGGCCTCAACACTGCCGAGCAGATCCAAAAATTGGGTGGAATGTTGAAAATCGGGGTTGGCTAACAGGCGATCATAGGTAAATTTGACATCTTCTGCGGTCACGGTCGAGCCATCATGGAACTTGGCTCCTTCCTGCATCTTGACCGTCCAGACCGTCCCTTCCGGATTGCTTGTCCATTCTAGGCCCAGCCAGGGAATTTGTGCACCAGTGGGGTCGGAATCGAAGAGTTGGTCATAGATGCAGCGATTGATCTCGCCTTCCATACGGCCGGCGATCAATT
>CAZMRA010000034.1:0-9129 GCA_964568485.1 uncultured Caldilineaceae bacterium
GACAGAAGGGGTTGTCGTAGTGGCGGAAATTGCTGATCGGCTGTTCTTGTTCGTTGACCAACAACGGTCCCTGCCAGCCAAAATCAATGCTTTCACCCCGCAAGGTCGTCGTATGGAGCGAGAGCTCGTCAAAGGTGAGATCAAGCGCCAACACTTTGCTTTGGAACTCACCAAAATCGCCATCGGCGGCGGCTCGCCCTAATTGCGCGAACCAAATGTTGTGGTGACCAGGCGAGCGCACCTCTTCAAAGTGGTCGGGCCCTCGCCAGATCGGCGTTAACCCACCGGCAGCGATCAAGGCGAGATAGCCTTCTCCCTTGCGGGCAAAAAGCCAACCATCGCGCAAGGTCCATTCGTCGAAGGCCCAGGATGGGAAATAGGCGTGGGTAAATCCCAACCAATCATCGGCCGGCAATTGATGGATGGCAACCAAGACATCTTTCCATTGAGCCACACGCGGCAGCACCACATTCCCTGCCCACCAATTCGGGCGATGGGCATTGTCTTCACTGACGCAGTGGGGATGGTTCACAAAGACAACGGCATCGACACCAAAGGTGGCTTGCCAGATGTGTTGCTGCACACCCGGCTCGCCCGGCGCGTAAGACTGGGCTGAGCAGAGCATATAATCCGGTGTTTTGTAGGTGACTTTATCGACTGCCCATTCGCCAGTTTTGCGATCGGCCCAGAATTCAAATTGGCCAGCATGGCGCTCGCGACTCCATAACTCCTCGGAGCGAGCCGTAGCGATTCGCTCGAGGATGGGTGGAAATTCGTAGCTTTGCGCGCAGGCCAAACTCACCACACCCAGGATGTGCTCGTTAAAGACACCCAATCCCCACAAGAGCCGAGCAATCGGGCTAGTCGATTCCGCACGCCCGCCTTTGATCAAGCGAGCGTAGGTGCGGCCATGGGTGGAACCAAAGACTCCGCGGAACGAATTCACCGCTAAGGTGAAGCAAAGTTTGTCGAGCACAATGGCCGCCAGTTCGGCGATCTCATCGGTTGCGGCTAGATCAACCAAATGGCTTAGGGCCAAGACATCTTCATCAAAATAGCAATTCGAGTCCCATTCTTGGAAGCCACCGGCCATTCGTTTGCGTAGCCAGCTGAGTGCCCGCTCTTCACCTTTGGCGCGATGCCACTCCCCAATCTGCCCATTATTGGAAAAGACCTGCTCGGGGAAGAGCTGACCAGCCAAGATTTCACAGGCGTGGAAGAGAATCTGGTGATTCTCTGTCCAGTAGCACATCGCATCATCACCCGGTTCGTCGATCCAATACTTGAAGTTGAGGATACACTCCGTCAACGCGGGTTTGATCGCCGCGGGGAATTGCGGATCATCGCCGAAGCGGTAAAGCATCCCCAACAGGCCGAGTAGATAAAAGTCGCTGCAATCGGCGCGCTGATTGATGCGCTCGATGGTGGCTTCGATCACGGCGGGTTTGACTTGTCCCCAGCGCCCCAAGGCCATTTTGGCAATTTCGGAAAAGACGTTGAGATTGCGCCGGGCAGCATTGTCCAGAGCAGCTTGGCGCCGCTGTTCAAAGGTATCCGCCGGGGTCTCAGCATACTTCGCGCTCGTGATGCGCAGATCGATTCGCCGCTGGATGCGCAAACCGTGGCTGTGATACTCCTCCAACGTCGGCATCAAGACGATCTGGTAAGCGCCCTCGGGCACTTGATAAACTTGACCAAAGTTGACTTCGCCACCCGCACGCAGCGTCGGCTTGGCCTCTGCGTAAATCCGCCCGCTCGGCGTCTGCAAGCGCACGGTCAGCGGACCGCTGAGCGATAGATCCTTGGGCCACTTGACCTTGAGCACATCCTCGCGGTGATAGGTGCTGCGTTCCAGATAGGCCGCGGCAAAGATCGCTTCGAGTTTCTGGCGCCGCTGGAGCAGTGGCATGTTGGTCGGCACCTGGACGGCCAAGTTTGCGGCCTCCTCACCCACCTGCAACGCCATGACAAAGGGGCAGGCGCGCGCCGCCACATTGGCGAACGCGACGATCACTTGGTTATGCCCGGCCTTCAACTCGACCCGAAAGCGTTCACGATAGGGTACTTGCAGCGCAAACTTGGTTTGCTGATGCACCAGCTCCCCATTCACCCAGACAGCCGCCGGGCCATTGGTTGCCAGTAGCCATTCCGCACTGCCGGCCTCGGCCCGTTCAAGCTCGGTGTAGGCCCAGGCAGCCAGGTAGTGGCAGGTGTGATAAAAGGCCGTCAGATTCACATAATGATCGATATCACACTGCAAACTTTGCCAGTGTTGACGGTGAGCGCCACGAGTGTCGTTCACTGCGAAGCTTCCCAACTCAACCGGGGGTTCGGTAAAAGGCAGCGTTGTTAATGGTTGGGTAGCCGCGATCTGCTCTTTAAAATCGTCACCCGCAAATTGCCCCAGATCTTCAATGGGCAAGGCATAGGGGCCAGCCACCAACCAGTGGTGAACAAAGCCATTTTGCAGCGGGTAGCGTAAATAGCTGGGCGTTGCGGTTGTACTCTCACTCATGGTTCAACTCGATCCATTTCCTCATACCGATTAGAATTTTTTCTGCTTGACCAATTCCTCTTGCTCGGGCAGATAGGGCACATCCTTCCGATCCCAAGAGGCGCGGCCATGCACCGCGTGGATGCCCATCAATTGGCGGCGTTCGGGCGTATTGGCCCAGTCCAGCACAACTTCGGGCGGGGTACGGCTTTCCCATTTCTTCACCCAGAAAGGCATATAGCCGTAGATCAACAACCGACGATCCCGATCACTGGTATTGGCTGTGCCCGTGTGCCACAGGGTCACGTCCCAAATCAAGACGCTACCCGCCGGGCCGATCATCTTCTTCATGCCTGGCATGTCTTCCAAAGTGGGGCCCGTATATTGATCGCGCGGCGGGTCTTGATCCCACAAGTGGCTCCCCGGCACAACACTGAAGCAGCCCATGTCTTCGGTTTGATCATCCAAGAAATAAAAGGCCTTCACCTTTAGTGAATATTTGGGGTGGCGATAAGGCGGCCAGTCGCGGTGCCAGCCCGTGTGGGCTGCCGTATGCGCATGATGGCAATGGGCCACGATCTCCATCGATTGCAAGTTGAGGCCGATCACCTCATGGAGCAGCGGCGTGATCTTCTCATTAGCGGCAATGTCCAAAAAGATTGGATCATATTGATAGGGCTCGCTCATGGTGTGTGCATCGGGGCCATTACCATAGCCACCCTTATAGATGCCACTCTGCACCATGGCCCGCCAACCCGGTTCAGTCTCCCGCTGGACTGCTTCAAAGGCTGCTTGCACACGCGCTAGGCCGAAAGCATCCAGCGCATTTTCGATCAACACATAGCCATGTTCCCGAAAGTGAGCCAAATGTTGCTCATCGACAATGGGGGAGACAGCAGGTGATAGTGTTGTTGACATGGATTGGTTCCTCATTCGACGCGTGGGCGATCGTGGTCAAACCAGTCACGTACTAGTGACCACCGATCTGACCACAACGCATAGGTGGATGTTTGCGACCAGCTAACTCGATTCGTAGAGGACACAACGGACTTTATGCCCTGGTTCGGGTTCTAACAGGGCGGGGATCTTTGTATCACACACGCCCCTGATGGCGTGGCGACAGCGTGGGTGAAAGGGACAACCAGTGGGGATCGAGTAGGGATCAGGCACCGTGCCACGAATCGCCGTCAAGCGGCTCGTCACACCGTGCACCGACTTGCGCCCCATCCGCGGGATAGAGCGCAGCAATGATTGCGTATATGGATGCTGCGGGTTGTAGAAGATGGTATCGACATCCGCCATCTCGACGACTTCGCCCAAGTACATCACGATCACATAATCGACCATCTGCGCGATCACCCCAAGATCGTGGGTGATGAAGATGATCGCCATGCCAAACTCGTCTTGCAGATCGCGCATCAGGGTCAGAATTTGCGCCTGCGTTGTCACATCGAGTGCTGTGGTTGGCTCATCAGCAATCAATAAGGAGGGGCGACACGAAAGCGCCATCGCGATCATGGCGCGCTGGCGCATCCCACCGCTGAGTTGGTGAGGATATCGATCCAAAATCCGCTCGGGGTGAGGCATATTCACGCGCCGCAACACTTCGGCAGCGTGTTGGCGGGCTTGTTCGCGCGAGACTTCTTGATGCAACAAAATTGCCTCGATGATCTGGTTACCAATGGTGTGTACCGGGCTAAGCGAAGTCATTGGCTCTTGGAAGACCATTGAGATCTCCGCACCACGAATATTGCGGATCTCACTCCCTCGCGGATCGAGCGCCGCCAGATCAAGCACATCTTGCTGATGGGTGGAGCCATTCAGGCCATTCGGATGCCGGTGAAAGAGAATTTGGCCATCAACAATCTGCCCAGGCGCAGGGACAATACGCAGAATCGAGCGGGCCAAAACCGATTTCCCACAGCCACTTTCGCCTACTAACCCCACAGTTTGTCCACGCTGTACGGTAAAACTTACGCCATTGACAGCGCGCACGACTCCTTGGTCCAACTGAAAGTGGGTCTTGAGATCACGTACTTCTAATAATTTTTCTTGCTTGACCATAATCTGCTCATTCTCGTGAAACGCGCCAGAGAGGTTCAACGGGCATAAGGATCAGCCGCATCGCGGATGCCGTCACCCAGGAAGTTAAACGCCAATACAGTGATGATCACCGCAGCTGCCGGGGTTAAGACCCAAGGGGCCAGGGCCATGGAGCGCACATTTTGGGCTTCCTGTAAGAGCACGCCCCAACTGATGGCCGGTGCGCGCAACCCCAAACCGAGAAAACTGAGGCCGGTTTCGGAGAGGATGATGGCCGGAATGGCCAATGTCAACGAAGCAATAATGTGGCTCAAGAACGAAGGCAACATATGGCGGAAGATCACCCGCAACTGGCTGGAGCCAGCCAAGCGCGCCGCCATGACAAAATCTTCTTCGCGCAAGCTGAGGAAGCGGCCGCGCACCACCCGGGCCAAGCCCGTCCAACCGATAAACGAAAGGACCAGGGTGATTGTGAAATAGAGCCGCGTGATCGGCCAATCGGCGGGAATAGCTGCAGCCAACCCCATGATTAAGGGAATCTCCGGCACCGACCGAATAAACTCGATCAGACGCTGGATGATGTTATCGATTGTGCCACCATAAAAGCCCGAAATACCACCGAGCAAAATGCCAAGCACCAAACTGACAACCACGCTCACGAGGCCAATGGTCATGGAGATGCGGGTGCCATAGACAATCCGCGAAAAGACATCCCGGCCCAGCCGGTCAGCCCCAAGCAAAAAGACCCCCTGCTCTTCTTGCGGCACATCCAAGCCAAAGAAATGGCGACTCATCGGGAACATCCCCCATAACTTGTAGTCACCTGCTTTCGGGAAAAAGCGCACGGGGTAAATAGTAGAAGTATCTTCAATGTAAGTATTGCGGAGTGTTTCTGGATCGCGCTCGCGCACAATCTTATAGACGAAGGGTCTACGCAACGAGCCCTCGCTATCAATGATCCGAACTCGGCTGGGCGGGGCCAACTTGTATTGGACAAAACTCTGGTCCGGATCGTAGGGAGCGACAAATTCACAGAATGCCGCGACGATATAGAGAATGACGATGATCACAGCACTAATGACGGCCATGCGGTGTTTGAGAAAACGCCACCACATGAGCTTCCAATAGGAAGCCACGTAGATTTTCTCTTCTTTTTCAGCCGGGATATCACTTAGTTGCTCTTCTGGCGCGGCAACTTCAAGTTCTTCGGCCCGCTCAAACCAGGTCTTTTCGATTGATTGCATCGCGCTCAACTCCTTACAAAGCAAAGTCAACTTATTGATGGCCAGGTCGTTCGGAATCTATAGGGGTGGGGAACACTACTTCCTTGCCAACCAAACTGAGAATCAGGCAAGCCCCAGAGCATTGCTCAGTTGAGCCGGATACGTGGATCGACGATGGCCAACAGAATATCCGAAAGCAAAGTGCCAATCACCGTCAGGACGCTCAAAAGTAAGATAAAACTACCGGCCAGATACATATCTTGTGAAGTCAAAGCCCGCAACAGCATGGGGCCAATGGTTTGCAGATTTAAGACGACCGAAACTAGCGTGAAGCCCGAAACCAACGTCGCCAACGACCATCCGACGGTGCTAAAGAAGGGGTTGAGCGCCACGCGTACGGGGTATTTCCAGATCAGGCGATCTTCCGTCAGCCCTTTGGCACGGGCAGTTTCAACATAGGGCTTATTGAGCTCATCAAGCAAGTTCGCCCGGGTAATACGAATATTCCCTGCAGTACTCCCTAGCGCGACGACCACAATCGGAATCCACGCATGTTTGAGCATGTCAACAAATTTGCCCCACGTCCACGGAGCATCGATGTATTCGACCGAAAAGAGGCCACCAACATTGATGCCCAATTTCGATTGGGCCCAGAACATAATCACCAAGGCTATTAAAAAGCCGGGTGTACCTAGGCCAACAAAACTAAATAGACTGAGGGCATAATCCAACCAGGAATATTGATGGGTAGCCGAGTAAACGCCAATCGGAATCGCAACAAACCAACTGACCATCAAGGCAAATAACGAAAGTGCTACCGTCAGGGCCATTCGTTCCCAGAGCAGCTCCTTGACAGGTTTTCGCCATTCCATCGATTGGCCCCAGTCGTTGCGCAGCAAAATTCCACTGATCCATTTGGTATATTGCACATGGATGGGCTGCCCGAGGCCATAGCGTTCGCGCAGATTCGCCAACTCGGTTTCGTCGATCGCCTCACCTTGGGCGCGCAATTGTGCCGCGTAGGAGGTCAGAAAGTCCCCCGGCGGCAATTGGATAATCATGAATGACAAGATCGAGATCGCGAACAAAGTCGGGATCATATAGAGTACACGGCGGATGATATACAGTAGCATCAGTTACTCCGAGAAACCCAAACAATGGACGATAGATAACCGCATGAGCTACCTATCGTCCATCGCTCATCATTACATGTGATTTTCTGGATCTTCCCAGAAATAGACTTCGGTATTGAGCAGATGTTCGTCACCCGTTGGGTCGTCAATCGGCATCCCGGGCAGGTAGTTGCGGAAGCCATTCTTGACGATGATCGGGGCTGGCAACTCACCCAAGAAGGCGATCATTGGCAACTCTTCGGCCCAAATATCGAGAATCTGGAAGAAGAGTTGGTCACGAGCCTCAGCATCGGGTTCGGCGGCGGCTTGATCCCACAGATCCCAAATGGTGCGAATCCAGTGATCGGCGGGTGGCTCTTCGGCAGCGGGGTTGGTTGGCTCCGTGCGCCAGAAGCCCCAGGCAATCGCCCATGGGCGATCCGGCTGAGTACCAATCCAGATGATCGGCGCCACCAGCGGTAAGACGGTGCGGTCACCACCCCACCAAGCAGCTTCGATCTCATTGGCCCGATAATGCTCTTCATACAGCGAGCGCTCCACACCGCGATACGAAGCCTTAACGCCTACATCGGCAAAATAGCGAATCACCTGCTGCACAGCATCCTCATCGGCCGTCCCCGGCTGGGCAGTCCCTTCGATGATGAAGCTCAAGGTTTCGCCGCTGCCATCTTTCCACAGGCGGAAACCTTCGCTGTCGCGCTCGGTGTAGCCAGCCCCATCAAGCAAGGAATTCGCCAGTTCGGGGTCGTATGTCAGATGAGCATTGCTGAGCTTTTCGTAGTATTGCGGAGAGGTACTGATCGGGCTGTATTGGCGTGGGGTGGCCAAGCCATCGTAGATCAACTCATTGAGCGTGTCCCGGTCGACAGCTGCGGAAAGTGCCAGCCGTACATCACGGTTTTGGAAGAACTCGCGCAGCCGCGGGTTTTTGGTCGTATGGTTGGGTTGCAGCGCAGCGTGGCCCGAGCTGACACCAACATAGACACTATAATCGCCGTTCTCTTCGTTCTCTTTGAAGAGCGTAAAGTTGGCGATGCTGATATGGCGCGCCTGGAAGTCGATCTCCCCATTTGTGACCCACAGGTTGAGAACTTCCGGTGAATCAAAGAGGCGATGGGTGATGCGATCCAGATAGGGCAACTGGTTGCCATCAACATCTATCCCGAAGAAATAGGGGTTACGCTCCATGATGAAAATTTCTTCAGCGAGCGTATTTACCGGGATCCACGGAGCGGTACTGGGCCGTTCCGGGTTCAGATAGAACATACGGCGGTTATCGAGATAATAGGTATTCCAGGAATCGAAGCCAGCTTCCGATACAGCTGCTTCCAGAGCATCGGGGTCACTGGTCAATTCCATATGCCACTGTTCCATGTAGTGGCCGGGCGTATAGGGTGGCGGGCTGGGGCGCGCCAGACGATACCCAAAGAGCGGATTGGGGTCAGCAAAAATAAACTTGAAGGTGTAATCGTCAACAACTTCGAGCTGCATCAAGGTGCGGTCGGGTCCGGTTACGAAATCCGCCGGGGGCGAGGGGAAGAGGGTTGTGTTGGCGATCTCGTTTTCATACCACCATTGGACATTGGCGCTGGTTACTGGCTCGCCATCTGACCATTTTGCCCCTTCGCGCAGATGAATTGTCCACTCAGTGGCGTCTTCATTGATCTCCCAAGATTCGGCAAAATGGGCCCGCAAATTGAGGTTGCTATCATACCAAACCAGGGCATGATCTTGACACTTGGTGGGACCGACTCGGTCGGAAACGCCACTAAATGCCCGGCGCATC
This sequence comes from uncultured Caldilineaceae bacterium, assembly GCA_964568485.1. GTDB lineage: Bacteria > Chloroflexota > Anaerolineae > Caldilineales > Caldilineaceae > CFX5. The sequence continues at coordinate 8,680 of CAZMRA010000034.1, forward strand.
GTCCCCCCGTAAACGCCTGTCGTCTCCGCCACTGGAATGATGCCAGGGTTGGTGGGGAGGCGCTCATCGACGGGTGGCAGCGAGCCTGCCTGCACCAATTCGGCCAACATGGGAGCTTCATTATATTGGCCCGGGGGGAGCGCGGCTGCGGCATCAGCTGCGGGTGCAGTCGTTGCCGCCGGTTCAGCAGCGTCCGGTGCTTCGACCACAGGTGCAGCACCACCACCGCCACATGCAGCCAGGAATGCGCCCGCTGAGGCATACGCCGACAAGCGCATAAACTGGCGGCGCGAGACGGGGCGCTTCATGAGTTGCTTCATAAAACTTCCTCCTTGGTTGAAACTGATTGATTCCAGTTGAAACAACTGATAATTCACCAAAAACAGCAGCGACAAGCGCGGGGAGTACTGTTTTTAGCAGGAAGCGGCGAATCAAGTTTAGGCGAGTAGA
>CAZMRA010000034.1:9229-25931 GCA_964568485.1 uncultured Caldilineaceae bacterium
GCTCACAATCGTGAGGCGCACCCGTGATGAGTCAGGGAGTAAGTGACGCACTCATCACGGGTGTTTCATTCAGGCACAGTGGAGCCAGACGTAATGCTACGGCAACGTGAAATCGGTTGGTAAGCCTAAGGACTAAGCAGATGCACCATTGACGCCCACCAAATTGAGCGTCTCGGCATAGTGACAGCGCACCATGTGGCCTGGTTTCACCTCGCGCAGTTCCGGAGTCTCTCGGGTACAACGATCGCCATCACTATAGCGACAGCGCGGGTGAAAGTAGCAGCCAGAGGGTGGATTGGCGGGGTCGGCCACATCACCCGGCAAGATAATCGGGGGGCGTCGTGCTCGCGGGTCTGGCTGCGGTACGGCAGAAAGCAGGGCTTCAGTGTAGGGATGCAAGGGATTGGTGAAGATCTCTTCGGTCGTGGCACTTTCGACCAGATGTCCCACATACATCACCGCCACACGATCGCTAATATGTTCAACCACACTTAGATCGTGGGCAATAAACAGATAGGTAAGGCCAAATTGTTGCTGCAGATCTTGTAACAAATTAAGAATCTGCGCCTGAACCGAGACATCCAACGCCGAAACCGGTTCATCTAGCACCACCAGCTTGGGGTTGAGTGCCAGCGCACGCGCAATCCCAATCCGCTGCCGCTGGCCACCGCTAAAGGCATGGGGATAGCGGTTCATGTACTCAGGCCGGAGACCGACCACCCGCAACAGATAGGCTACTCGATCTTCCAACTCTTTCCCACGGGCGATCTTGTTGACCACCAAGGGTTCACCCACATTTTGCAATAAGGTCATGCGTGGGTTGAGTGAGGAATAGGGATCTTGGAAGACCATCTGCATGTTGCGGCGCAATTGCTTGAGCTGGCTATCTTCCAGTGTGGCGACATTGATACGCCCCAAAGCTGGATCCTGAAACCAAATCTCTCCTGCAGAAGGGTCAATTGCCCGCAAAATGATGCGCCCTGTAGTGGTCTTGCCACAACCACTTTCACCGACTAGACCGAGCGTTTCCCCCTCTTTTACATGCAAGTTAACGCCATCGACGGCCTTGACATGGCCAACCGTCCGGGAAAGAAAACCCCGTTTGATCGGAAAATATTTTTTGAGATTCTTTACTTCGAGTAACAAGGTTTCTGTTCTCCTAATGATGGGAAGGGAGACGAACAGGCCAACCTTACGGAGAGGAACAAAATTTTACGAGTTGGAGATTTCTACCGTGTTAAATCTTGGACAACCTGGGTAGAAAAACCGCTCGATACTGCTCTACTTGGCCTGAAATTGCCAAGAACTGCATACATTGTGTTGGTAATTTAGGATCAACGTTCAGGCAAAATTCGCCCACTGCTGCAATCCCCACGAGAGCAGCGCCCCCGCGCCCAAGAGCAAAGCGACAAATCGCGCCCGTTGCCAGAACGATTGGCGTTCCACCCCAACCCGCAGATAATTCTCGAGGACCAAGATCCCGATAAACCAGAGTAGGCCAAGAATTAGGATAGCAAATCGATCAATGGCTCGAACTTGCCAGGGATTAAAAGCCAGCCAAACACCCAGATCGAACAAATTGGTTCTGAGCGATAACAGCAACCAAAACCCAAACGCAGCGCATAGCAACCAAATCACATAACAAACGATATATGATAAAACCCGTTGCCAAAGTGTTGGCTCTTTGCGTGGTTGTTCTAATATTTGTGGTCGGGCCATGCTGATAAAATGAAACTGAGCAGCCAAGCAGTGGGAGGTACGTAGGGATAAAGCTGGGCTATAAATTACATCATACTGGAAGCAGGCAAATGTGTCAAACCGTAATCGCCAGTAAGTGCTTTTACACTTTTGTTATTTCACGCTATCATATTGAAGCTCTCACGTCGCTCACAAACGGCTCCCACCGTCATTGATTCCAGGAAGAGACACCATGGCCGACTCACCTCTGCCGCTGCCTTCCGAGGCAGATAACAATCCACCCGCTCAGCAACCAGGAAGAGATGGCACGCCGGAACCTACGGTGAATGATATGCGTACACGAACCAATCTCCCCGCCCCGCTCACGACGCTCATTGGCCGCACAAGCGAATTAACCGAAATTCTAGCTCGCTTGGCGGAACCTGCCTGCCGCCTATTGACCTTAATAGGGCTAGGTGGTGTAGGCAAAACCCAGCTGGCTATCGCCGCCGCAAACACCATCCAGCAGGAGCCGACCCAAGCTACCCAATTTGCCGATGGGATTGTCTTTGTGGCGCTCGGTGAAATGACCGAAATCGAGCAATTGCCGAGCGTGCTTGCCGCCGCGCTCGAGTTCCGCTTTGAAAGCAACGTCGATACCCTCACCCAGTTAAGTAGTTTCCTGCGTAGTCGTCGCCTACTCTTGGTGTTGGATCAATTTGATCTTCCGGCAGACGATCTAACTATACTGGTGAGCATTTTAGAGGCTGCCCCCCATGTCAAGTGTTTGGTCACGGCCCGGGAGCGGCTCAATTTGGCGGAAGAATGGGTGCTAGAGATCAAAGGCTTGCCATTTGAGCCAGCAGAAGCTGCCACTTCGTTAACCTCGGCTGCAGCCCAACTCTTTGTGCAGAGGGCGCAGGCGGTCATGCCCGAGTTTCAACCAGCACGAGACGCGCTGGCGATCAACACCATTTGTCGGCACTTGCAGGGCTTGCCGTTGGGAATTATTTTGGCGGCAAACACCATTCGGATCTATCCTTGTCGGCGAATTGCCGAGCGGTTGCAGCAGGATAGCGAATTTCTGGCAACTGACGCCTCTGATCTTCCCAACCGTCACCGTAGCTTGCGCACGGTCTTCGAGCAATCTTGGCAGATGCTCACACCGGTAGAGCAACAACTCTTTGCACAATTGAGCATCTTTGCTGGTGAATTTGCAACCACGGCAGTAATGACGATCCTCGGTCATAACGCCGTCGACTTAAGCAATTTAGTCGACAAATCACTGCTCCAGCGGCAGCAAGTTAATGATCCTGATGCCGATTATCGCTACCGGCTCCATCCGCTCTTACACCAATTTGCCCAGGAGAAGCTCGATCCAACCCTGGCCCAACCATTGGCACAGCGGCATGCTTCCTATTATTTACACCTACTCGCCGACCAACAAAGCAGACTGAGCGGCTCGCAAGCGCGCCAAAGCTTGGCGCTCATCCAAGCCAAATTGAGCAACATTCGCAAGGCCTGGCAATGGGCAACCGAGACCGAACAATTAGCGCTCCTAGACGTCGGTCTGACGGGATTGGCTGCTTTTTATCTGCTGCAAGGTCCGCTGGCCGAACTAGAAAAGCTTTTGCAAAACACACTGGAGCAGTTGCGCCCCCTCGCGGAGTCCCCCAACAGCACCGAGCAGCAACCGGCCCAACAGCTCGTCAGTTTGTTCTTGGGGACGTTATCCCTGGCGCATAATGAAAGAGGAGCCTACGCGGAGGCCAGAACACTGGCGCAAGCGGCTATCGATCATGCCCAGGCAAGCCAGCAACGGGTTGGAGAAGCGAATGGATACCTGCAACTCGGCCGCGCCCACTTTTTCCAGGGACGCTATCCAGAAGCCCAGCAGGTGTTAAACAAGGCCCGCCAGTTGGCGCAGCAGGGACGATTTTTGCCGATCTTGGCGGCAAGCCATGTCACCTTGGGGGCGACCCTCTTATACGGGGGCAAATATAGCGATGGCCAAGCGCATTATGAAGAAGCACTGCGCCTCTACACTGCCTTGGGCGACGAAGCAAACGTGCTTAAGTTACATTATAATATGGCGCTTGTGCTCTTTTATAACGGTGACTACCTCCCAGCCCTAGCCACATTTACCGACTGTTTGGCCCGAGCCCGCACACTGCAGGACGAGCGCTCCATTGCCCTCCTCTTGAACAATTTAGGCGCCCTTTACACGCAAATCGGTGATTACCCCCAAGCCAAGCAGCACTACCAAGAAGCACTCGACCTCAAACGGTCCCGGGGTGATCAATCTTACGAGAGTCTAATCTTAGCCAATCTTGGGTTACTGGCTGTGTATGAACAACAATTCCAGCGTGCGCTCGGACATTGCCGGGCGGCGCTCGAGCTCAGCCAGAAGTTGGGTGAACCGTCGACGATCGCCTTCGCCCAAACCTGCTTCGGCGATGCCTTGGTCGGGCTGGGGTGGTCAGCAGAAGCAGCAACGATGTATAACGAAGCATTGGCCATTCGCCGCCAATTAAAACAAGAGTATCAACAATTGGAGCCGCTGGCCGGGTTAGCTACCGTCTATCTTGCGCTCGACCAACCCCAACAAGCCTTGGGCTATGCAGAACAGATTTTGCCCTATTTGCCTCACATTTTGGCCACGGGCATTACTGGTCTCTTTCGGATTTTCTGGAGTTGCTATCAGGTGCTCGATGCGAATCGCGATTTGCGAGCGTTGGGTGTGTTGGATACCGCGTACGCAGCGTTGCAAGAGCGCGCAGCACGCTTGACTGATCCGGTGATCCGCCATTCCTATCTAGAAAATGTCGTTATCCACAAGGCGATTGTCAAGGCGCATAGCCAAACAGCCCCAGAACGTCGCAACGAAGGCGGCGAAGATTGGCGACGACGGATGGAACTTCACAGCGATCTGTTCGAGGACCTGCGTAGCTTGCTGCGCTCCGATGAGGATGAAGAGCAATAGATCGCCTACCGAGATCAAGTCTGCACCCGGCAAGGATGGTTTGTAGCTCCTCTTGCCTGGCCTAGCTCAGCTACAGTCGAAAATACACTTACCTTCTCCAGTCATAAACCTGCGGAGATCTGCGAATGCCTTTACAATTTGCGCCCAACTTGAGCATGATGTACACCGAAGTCCCCTTTTTGGAGCGCTTCGAGCGAGCCGCGGCCGATGGCTTCACCGCGGTCGAATTTCTCTTTCCCTATGAGTTTGGGGCGAAGGCCGTGCAAGCCGCCTTGAATGCCCACGGCTTACAAGCGGTCCTCTTTAATATCAATCCCGGGAATTTAGACAAAGGGGAACGCGGTGCGCTAAGTCATCCCGATCGTCGCGACTTTTTTCGCCAGACCATGCTCGAGGCGCTGGAGTATGCCCAAACCTTTGGCTGCCCGCGCATCCACGTGATGGTCGGCAATCGGCTCCCCGAACTTTCCCGCGAGGCGCAGATCGCCTGTGCGCTTGAGAATCTCGCCTGGGCCGCACCCCTGGCAGCCAAGGCTGGCGTCACGCTGATGATCGAGCCATTGAACGCAGTCGATATGGCCACCTACCTGATCCACACGCCCAGCGAAGGCATGGAGCTGGTCGAGAGTGCGAATCACCCCCACGTCAAGCTGCAATATGATGTCTACCACACACAAATGACGCAGGGGCGCTTGATCCAAACCATGACAGAGCTGTGGCCCCACATTGGCCACATCCAGATTTCGGATGTGCCGGGCCGGCACGAACCCGGTACTGGCGAGATCAATTACCCAGCTATCTTTGCGGCCATCGAAGGGTTGGGCTATACCGGGCATATTGGCTTGGAATATCGGCCCGCCAGGGATACGGCCAGTTCCCTCGCCTGGTTACCCCGCGAACAGCGTGCCTCTGCCTAAGGAGCCATTCGATGAATCCAGACGCCAACGAGCGCCGCATCAACGCCGAACAATTACAGCGCTGGGTCACAACCATCTTTCTGCGCTGTGGCATGAATGAGCCCGATGCTGCGCTCTTGGCGGATTCGCTGGTCTTCGCCGATCTGAGCGGCGTAAACTCGCATGGCGTGTTGCGGGTTCCCGAATATGTGGCCAAACTCACCACCGGCGGCGTGAATCCGCGTGGTGTGCCGAGCATCGAACGGGACAGCGCGGCCTGTTTGGTGGTCAATGGTGACAATTCCATGGGCCAAATCGGCACGACCTTTGCCATGCAGGAGGTGATCAAACGGGCCTACACCTTTGGCATTGCGGCCGCAGGCATTGGCGGCAGCAATCACTGTGGGGCGATGGCCTATTTTGTGCACATGGCGCTCGAACACGACATGATCGGCCTGGCCACCACCAATGCCCTCCCCACCATGGCCGCTTGGGGAGGCGCCGATCGGATTTTGGGAATTAACCCGCTGGCGCTCGCACTGCCCGCCGCCAACGAACTACCGATCGTTTACGATGCGGCCTTCAGCGGCTCTTCGCACGGCAAAATTCGCATCTATCAACAAAAAGGTTGGACGTTGCCCCCCGGCTGGGCATTGGACCGGGCTGGCAACCCGACGGTTGATCCCGCCGTAGCGATCGATGGGCTGCTGGCGCCAATTGGCGGCTTCAAAGGTGCGGGGCTGGCGCTGATCATGGGGCTGCTCTCATCGCTGCTCTCTGGGGCAGCGTATGGTACAGAGCTGGGCGACATTGCTACAGGACCGCAGCCCGGCCGCGATGGCCACTTTGTGTTAGCCTTGCGGGTCAGTGCCTTCACCGAGGTAGCAACCTTCAAACAGCGAGTGGATCAAGCCATCCAGCAGCTACACGATAGCAGGCTGGCCCCCGGCTTTGAGCGGGTCTACGCGCCAGGGGAACTCGAAGCGCACCGCCGCGCCGAGTACCGCCAGCAGGGCATCCCTTTAAACGCAGTTACCTTGGCCGATCTGGCTGCAGTTGGGGATGCGCTCGAGGTGTCCGCCGACTTTCTGCACGAGGCGTGAATGCCTGTGGGTGCCAACGATTTGCAAGGCCCGTTCATTTGTTCTACAGCACCTTTGCTTCTATTCTGATTCGCCATCCTCGTGGTATAATGGCGGTATGTCCAACCGTGAACGCCTCTACCGTACTCGAGCTGTGATCCTAAGTCGGCGCGATTATAATGACGCCGACCGGATTCTGACTGTCTTCACGCCGGAATTGGGCAAACGCGAGCTGATCGCCAAAGGCATCCGCAAGACCACTAGCCGCAAAGCCGGTCACCTCGAACCCCTCTCGCATACATCGTTACTCGTGGCCCAAGCCCGCACTTGGGATATCATCACCGAAGCGGTGACGGTTGAGAGCTTTCGCCATCTGCGTGAAAATCTCGATGCCATTGGCTGTGCTAGCTATGTCAGCGAAGTCGTGATCAGCTTTACAGAGGCCGACGACGACAGTCAACCGCTCTGGGACTTGTTGCTCTTTACCCTGCGCACGTTGGATGAGCATTGCCGTGGCGAGATCCAGTGCGAGCCGACTTTGCTATTGCGCTGGTTCGAGCTGCATCTACTCAATCACACGGGTTTTCAGCCCCAACTTTTTTATTGCCTCGCCTGCGACAATCCCTTGCAACCCATCCTCAACTATTTGAGCCTGAGCGAGGGTGGTATCTATTGTGGCGAATGTGGCGTCACCCGCAACGACATTGAAGCGATCGATCCCGATGTGCTTAAGGTTCTGCGCTATCTGCAAAGCCACCCCTGGGCAGACGTGGGTAAACTCACGGTCCGTCCCTACCTACTGCAGCAATGTGAAAGTATTCTCTACCGGTATCTGCTGACCATCCTGGAACATCATCTGAAATCGACTGATTTCTTGCGCAAGTTGCGGGCGACGATGCCCTCCATCTCTTGATCTATCAGCTGCGCGGCGACTTCATTGACAACGCGTGGTTCTCTATCACTTGGATGCGAACGACCAATGCACATTCGTGAATATCAAGCCTGGCTCGAAGCGTGGGACAAAGCCCGCACATGGGACAAGGTTTTGCCCAGCCACACCCTGTTGCATGCTCTCGAAGAGTTAGGCGAGATCAGCAAACTTGTCCAAATGATCGAAGGCTATCGCGCACCCAATCCGGCCGATCTCGCCGAGTTGCGCTCCGAATTAGCCCTTGAATTGAGCGATCTGCAGGTGATGATCTTTAAGATCGCCTATCTCTGTGGCATTGACATGGAAGAGGCCATGCAGCGCGGCCAACAGAAAGCCGACGCCCGCTTCCCCGACCCGGCGACCGGCCCAGCCGATAGCCAAGCCTACTGGCAGCGCTTCCAACACTATCTTACCCAGGCCGAGCTTCCCCCCGGCGAATCCCCGCAAGATCCACCCGCTACCTCGCCTCCCTAATCCACAGCTGACTCCCCATACAAATCTGCTGCGCCTCTTGTCCAATCAAACAGAACAAACGTGCAAGATACCACTTGACACCGCACAAATGTTCGTGTATACTTTGGGAAATTTGGGAAACATTCGTTCTGTTTTGGGATATTTTTGGGATGTTCTAGGGAAATTACCCCGCTCCCTGATATGCCACTCGAACCTGTGCCCCAAATGTGCAACTTGACCATGCGCGGGCACTCACAAGAGGCCGCTTACGATTCATAAAACAGGGAGTCATTATGTCTGCTACTGCCAGCCGAGGGAAAATCTTAGCCGAACGCAATCTGTCGGAGCGTCAACAGGAGATGTTGCGCTTTATTGTCGCTTTTTGTCAAGAAAATAAATTTCCACCCTCAATTCGCGAGATTGGCGAGCGCGTGGGTATCTCTAGCACCTCGGTCGTCAGCTACAATCTCAAAAAATTGGTGGAAGAGAAGTTGCTAGAGCGTCAACCCGACGTCAGCCGGGGGCTAAGTGTCAATTGGGAGCGGCTGCGCAGCTTGGGGCTGATCGATAGTGATGAAGAGGATCCAGCCGAGAACTTAGCATCGCCACCCCAGCGTAGCAATGGTCACACCAGGCAGCAGTTACTGCAAGTACCCGTACTAGGCCACATCGCCGCAGGTACACCCATTGGGGTCGTCGGTAGCGAGGCAACCAATCCAGAGGATGTGATCGAAATGGCCGGTGGGTTGCTAGGTGATCCAGAAAATCTTTTTGCTTTGCGAGTCCGAGGCAATTCGATGATTGACGCCAGTGTCCTCGACGGCGACATTGTCATCCTGCATCAACAAGACACGGCAGATGATGGCGATATGGTAGCGGCTTGGATCATCGACGATGAAGAGACGACACTCAAATATCTCTATCGCGAAGGCGCCAACATCCGCTTACAACCGGCCAACCCCAATCCAGAATATCAACCCATCATCAAGCCGGCGAACAAAGTGCGCATCAATGGCAAAGTTGTTTCGGTGATCCGAGTTTTGCAATAAACCGGCATCAAGCAAGCAGCGAATAGATCGCCTGCCATTCGTCTGGGGTATTGACATTGATCAATGAAGACAAGTCCGGATCAATGGCCTGCAGCTCCACAGCACTCACCCAACGCGTAGGCACAAGCGATAAGAAGCTGCTGGCGCGCCGTTCATTCTGGGCTAGCAAGGTTTCGAGTACAGGCAGGCAGCGGCGAGCATAGATCGCATGAAATGGTTCGGGATGCTCCCCAATCCGTGGGACAACCGCCCATGTAGAGTGTGCTATTTCTGCTTCTGCCGCCAGCGTGCATAAATACTGAAACACATCCGGCTGAAGTAGCGGCATATCGCAAGCTACCATGATGGCCCAGGCTGGCACATGCTGCAGGCCACTTGCGATCCCACCTAAAGGGCCGCCCGTCTCATATTGATCGGGCACACAACGTACCCCAGGCAGGCGTTCCGCCACCGCGATAATTTCGGGGTGCTCGGTAATCACAAGTACACCATCTTGGGCCAGCGGAGCCAACTTGTGGATAGTATGTTGCAATAGAGTCATGCCGCTCGGCAGGCGCAAAAGTGCCTTATGTTGGCCCATCCGCTGACTCTGCCCACCAGCATTGACAATCAATGAAAACGTGAGTGCCATCACGAGTCCCAGTAAAAGAATAAGGCGAGCCGAGCGGCTCACCTTGTTCTTTTTGCGTGTAACGGCGTGCTCAACCCGTGCCTCACGGCAGAGGCCACCGGCTGCTCACTCCTTATGCATCCAAGAAAGTGACCGCATCGCCTACACTGACGATCTGCTGCGCTTGCTCGTCACTGATATCACCGCCGAACTCTTCTTCAAAGCGCATGATCAACTCTACCAGATCGAGGCTGTCGGCCTCCAGATCTTCGCGAAACTTGGCCTCCATCGTCACTTCTTCAGGTTCAACCCCAAGTTGATCCACGATAATGTCGCGTACGCGCTCAAAGGTGGTAGCCATTCCCAAACTTTCTCCTCTAGATGTAAGATTTCAGATAGTCGTCGACAATATTCGGCCATTGTAGTCAGCCACAAGGCGGCTGTCAAAAGCTCGCTCATCAAATGGTGGTTTGGGCCCCTGAAGGCGGCCTGCCACCGAAAGGTAGTAACACCGTAGTGGGAAGAGAGTTGCGGGCAAGATGTGTGTATATTTATATCCAGATCTTTTACAAGATTGGGTAAATCCGCCAACTATGTAACTGAAATGTAACTATCCGGGCTATAGTATAAGCATGATTGTGAAGTGAGGCACAAACGCCCCCACACAATCAAGGTGACGGAGATGGTCCGTCAAGCAGCGAAACAAATTCTAAAGATTTGGCTGTTTGGCGGAGTTGTGAAGTTTGAGGGGAGCTTACTTCACGGCTCTTCAGCACCTCTTTGGTTCCTCCTTTGTTGAAAGCCCACCACTGCGCTCGTAGTGGTGGGCAACCTCTTTTATAGACCCTAACGCAAAAATACGCATAATGGCGGATAGACACCCTGGGCAGGCAATGCTACGCTACTTTTTGAGTAGGCGTGGTGCACCTACTCGTCTCCTTTTGGGTTTCCTTTCTCCTTGCAAATTCGTCGGCCTCTTATAGGTCGACGAATTTGTTTTGGCTGCTTGCCGACCTTTTACTCGTTTGCCAAATTGTGCCCCTTCTCACTACAATGTAAGCAAGCACCAGTTATCTCTGCTTGGGCAGTCCACCCCTAATTATTCGGTTCATCCTAGCCATTCATCAAGGAGGAACGATGAAGATCACGCATGTGCGGCTCTTCAAAGTCACCGGTGTTCTCGAACATGCTGGCGAATTTTGGGAAGAGCGTTTGATTCGCCCGGTCGACATCTATCCAGAACACAAAGCCGAAGGGCCTGGGACTCTAGTACAAGTCGGCGAAGGACGCTATCGCCACAGCGCCCATTTTGTACAGATCGAAACCGACAATGGCGTATATGGGATCGGCGGCCCTTTTCCCGATGATCAAGCCTATATCATTGGCAAGCAACTGGCCCCACTATTGATTGGCCACGATCCGTTGGCCATTGAACGCTTGTGGGATCGCATGTATCGCTCGATGGTGCACGGCCGCAAAGGTACGCCGATGATGGCGATTAGTGCGGTGGATTGTGCCTTGTGGGATCTCAAAGGTCGCCATTTTCAAGCGCCGGTGTATCAATTGTTAGGGGGCCCAACCCGCACCGAGATCCCGGCCTATGCCAGTGCGCTTGGCTACTCGCTTGACCCAGAATTGGTGCAAGAACGGGCCCAAGAACTGGTGCGCAGTGGGTATCAAGCGACCAAATGGTTTTTCCGCGATGGCCCCACCGATGGCCCTGCCGGGATTGCCCGCAATATTCGGTTGGTGCGCACATTACGCGATGCGGTCGGCCCCGATGTCGATATTATGCTCGATTGTTGGATGAGCTGGGACGTCTCGTATACGATCCAAATGGCGCGGCGCCTGGAAGAATTTCAACCCCGCTGGCTGGAGGAGCCCGTCCTGCCCGATAAAATTGTCCAATACGCCGAGATCCGCCGCAATGTCAACATCCCTATCTCCGGCGGCGAACACGAATACACCCGCTGGGGGCAAAAAGCGTTGATGGATGCCGGTGCCTGTGATGTCTTGCAGCCGGACATCTATTGGTGTGGAGGCATCTCCGAAACCATGAAGATCTGCGCGCTGGCCTCCGCCTATGATCTGACCGTTATTCCGCATGGTCATTCAACCCCAGCCACGGCCCATCTGATTGCTGCTTGGCCAGCCACAACTTGCCCGCTGCTCGAATATTTGATCAAATGGAACGAGATTCATCAATTCTTCCTCAAAACGCCGCTCAAACCAATCGGCGGTGTGGTGCACTTGCCGACCACGCCCGGGCTCGGGATGGATCTCGACGAGGCTAAGATGGAAACCCGCCAGGAATTGACATATTGAGACTCATGAGCCAACAATCACCAGTTCAGTGGTTGCGCCCCCACACCCGAGCACTAACAATCTTTACAGCGCTGTTACTCCTCGTTGCCCTCTTTTCGCTGTGGCCCGCCACCGGCCAAGCCACTGATTCGGCACACAAAAAAGGTGCGAACAATTTGCTGGTCAATGGCGGATTTGAAGAGGGCTTCCTCTACTATCCAGAATGCGGCCACGTTGGCAAAGGCTGGCAGTGTTTTACCAACAACGGCCAGATTGAATATGGCTTTTATGACGATCAATGGGCGCCCGTGGTAGATAAAGGTAGCCACAGCCAGCTGATCGAACTCGACACCAAAAATTGGGGCGTATCTGATCCGGATCGCTATGCCGGTATCTACCAAACGGTGCGGGTCGAACCAGGCGCCGCTTATCAATTTGCTATGCGTGGGATGATCCGCACCACCGACAACAATAGTAACCACCGCGACCCCTATCGCTACCGGGTTCAATTTGGCTGGACGTTTGGCCCCAATCCCGATTGGACGGCCGTGCAGAAGTGGGTGGATGTCGGCTGGAATCGCTATGACGACCGCCTGCAGCCCGGTCGATTTAACAATTTCTCCGCCAAGATCCTCGCCCAAGAAGAACTAATGACGATCTATGTGCGCGTGTGGAAAAAATGGGGTGATGTAAACGAAGAGTTGAATGTGAATCTGGATAATTTGAGCTTGGTGGGTTCTTCGGTGGATGCATTAGTCTTTCCCACGCTAGAACCGACCGCGCTCCCTCCGGATGCACCACCACCGCTGCGGCTGAACGGCGGAACACCAGTCGCCGAGCTCCCCACGCCTTCATCCGTCTATGGTCGCAGATATGTGCCAGTACCTGGTGCGCCACCTGGGACGGAAAACTGGCCACACTATTATGGTGATCACATCGCGTTTGCCTATCCGCGCACATGGCAGCCACGGCGTTTGGAATTGGCAGGCGATGCCGTGTTCGAAATCTACCGACTTGGCATCCCCGACCAGCTCCAAGAGCAGATCATGGGCTTTTCGAACGTCCCCTTTGGCGATCTGCAACGCCCGGATGTAATCCTCGCCAGTCGCATCACCATTGGCGGCAAAGAAGGGGTCAAGTGGTTGCGCCAAGGGCCCAATTATATCATCCACGAGTATTGTACCAGTGGGATCAACAACGAAGGCAGCTTCTGCCTGCGCGTCCTTTTGCCAACCGACAGCCCCATGATCGAGCTGCAATTGGACCGGTTGATCCAGACGATTGTTTTCTATTAACAGCGGCAGCGGACACCGATGAGCTTCTACAAGCTGTGTCCGTTGCGCTTTTCAATTATTTTCTTCGTTGGACTTATCAGTCACAAAGGAATGCATCTTGAGTACAACAACAGTTGAAACGCCAACTTCGCGGCTCCGTTTTGGCTATGCACGCGCGGACATTACCCCACCAGTGGGCATTTATCATCCCATGTGGGGTGCAGCGCGACACGACCGCGCCGAGGGCATCCACCGTCCGCTCTTCGCTGATGCGATTGCGTTGGCCCCATTAGATGGGGGAGAGCCACTGTTGCGCATCGAGCTCGATCACATTGGGATGGAGGATGCACAACAGGATGCCTTGGTTGAACGGATCAGCGCGGCTAGTGGGGTGTCACTAGAGAATATCGTGTTGACCTTTTCCCACAGCCACGCGGCGGGCAATTTTTCATACGACCGGATCCAGTTGCCCGGCGGTGAGTTGATCGAAGCCCACCTCACTAAGCTCTTCGACTCTGTGACAGCCATTGCGCAAGAGGCCGCATCTTCACTCCAGCCGGCCGTCATCACCTACGGCGTCGGCAAATCGACCCTGGCAGCTAATCGTGATTATTGGGATGGTGAGCGGGGCATGCATGCCTGTGGCCTCAATCCCGATGCCACCGAACCAGCAGACGATAACGTGTTGGTGGCCCGCATTACTACGCCCGAGGGTGCACTCCTGGCCACGGTGGTCAATTATGCTTGTCACCCCACCACACTCGCTTGGGAAAACCGCTTAATCAGCCCGGATTATGTAGGAGCCTTGCGCGAGGTCGTGGAGCAAGCCACCGGCGCGCCTTGTGTCTTTGCACTTGGGGCTTGTGGCGAACTGGGGCCACGTTGGGGACATCAAGGAGACACGGCTGTCGCCGACCGCAACGGCCGCCAAGTTGGCTATGGGGCACTGGCCGCACTCGACAGCATGCCCAGCCCATTGATGGACTATCATTACCAGGGACCAGTCATTTCTGGAGCAACCCTGGCTGACTGGCGCTATCATCCCTTTAGCGACGAACGGATGGCCGCAACAGCCCTTGTGCGCGGTGGCCGCTATACGGTCCAATTACCGCAAAAGCCCATCCCCGATGCGGTCGCGCTCGAAGCGGAGATGGAAGAATGGGGCACCAAACAACAAGAGGCGGAACAGGCAGGCGATGAGATCGCAGCCCGCGATTATGGTGCGCGGTTGGAGCGAGCCCGACGCTGGCTGTTGCGCATCCGCTATTTGCGCGACGAGCTGACCTATCCATTCCACTTTACGGTCTATCGCTTCGGGGATGCTTTTTGGGTCACTGTTGGGGGCGAGCCCTACAATATCTTACAAAGTGAATTGCGGCGCCGCTTTCCCAATCACCCGATCTTGCTTTCGCCCTTGGCTGGCGAATTTCAGGTGGCCTACTTGTTGCCGGCCGATCGCTATGGCCGCGGGCTCTATCAGGAGGAACCTTCGATCCTGGCCCCAGGCTGTCTGGAAATTTTGATCGAAGCAGTGGCCGAGCGGATTCAAGCCCTGCTCTAGCCAAGCAGATGGAGCTTAGTGTTTAATGAATAAGGGACGGGCAAAGCTTGCTCCGTCCCTGGTTTTTAGTCAGCTCAGGCTACCAAATGGAGCGCAGCGTCCACACATCCAATGCCACCAAGCGAGCGGCCCCCGCCTGCGCAACCAGCGCCAAGCCCACATCCTCAGGTGCGGCATCGATCACGCGGGTGACCGCAATACGCCCATCGCAGGCGAAAACCTCCAGCACGGCCTTGTCCAAAAAGAGATGAAGATCCAATACGCTCGGCGTGGGTGTAGGCAATGGCACATCAGTACCAGCAATCTGCAAGGTATTGTCCTCATAGCGAATGGGGATGAAGCGCTTTCCGTCGGCACTGAGTCGCACCTGCAGTTCTACCGCGTTTGCATCGAGCAACTCCAGCTGGAGTTGCAACTCCAGCGTATCGCCACTCACCGGCAGCACCAGCGGTCTACCGGCCTCGAGCATGACATCGACCACGCCAAAATGGTGTTCACGCAAGGTTTGTAACGCGGGCACCGGTTGCTGCCGCGGATGTCCGTCCTCGCCCAGCGTTAGAATGCGCGGCAGGGCCAAGCAGCCATTCCAGCCGCGGCCTGCCGGAAAACCGCGCACCCAGCCCAACAAGATCACTTGCCCCTGCTCATCAAAAAGTAGATTGCTAGCATAGAAATTGGGC
This sequence comes from uncultured Caldilineaceae bacterium, assembly GCA_964568485.1. GTDB lineage: Bacteria > Chloroflexota > Anaerolineae > Caldilineales > Caldilineaceae > CFX5. Next base: position 24,730 of record CAZMRA010000034.1, read on the forward strand.
GTCTCGCCAAATCCGGGGTCGAGTATACCTTGCAGTTCGGGCGTAAAGCGCAGGGTTTCGAGATCAAAGGTCCCGACAAAATATTCAACACAGCCATAGGGCGAGACCAACAACACCCAACGATCGCCAATGCGCACGAAGTTGGGGCATTCGAGGAAGCGCCCCTCCCGCCGAGGTTCTTGATAGAGAAGCCCTCGATAATCCCAGCGCGTGAGCGTGCTATCGGCAGCTTCATACAGCGCCACGGCCGCCACATCCGCATATTCGGCACCCAGGATCAAGAACGTGCGACCGGCTTCATGAAAAATGAAGGGATCGCGCCATGCCCCACCAAACGGCGGTCCACCATGCGTATCGAGCGCCAGCAGTGGATTGGCCGGATGCTTTTGCCATTCGACCCACTCGACATCGCCCAGCGCGGCCCACTGTTCGTTCGGAGGCCGATTGTCAGCCGTCCCCTGGACACTGGTGTAGATCAGCATTGGGCGCCCTTGGCCATCCACGGTGGCACAACCCGAAAAACAGTGTTCTTCGCCCAGTTCGAGCGATGGCCAGAGCGCAATCGGCAAATGATCCCAATCCACCAGATCGCGACTGCGGGCATGGCCCCAATGCATGTGGCCCCAGTTGTCGCCGTAGGGGTTGTGTTGATAAAAGATGTGGTACCACCCTTCGTGGAAGATCACCCCATTGGGGTCGTTCATCCATTGGGCGGGCGGACGAAAATGATAGACGGGGCGGGTTGGGTCCGCGGCTGCACGCATGAGGGCGGCAGCCACTCCCTGGGTGGCCCGATCAATAGCAGGATTTGGCACGCTGCTCATAGCGTCTCCTCAGCTCATTCTAAGTTCCTATCCTAAAGATCTGTAGGATGTCTGACATTGGACGTCGCAACGAGCTTTAGGATAGGTAGTTTATCTGCTGTGTTGTGGAAAGAAAAGCGAACAAAGGTGAGGCGACTACGCGGTGCCAAATTGTCGATCACCGGCATCGCCCAAGCCCGGCCAAATGAAACCGGGCGGGAAGGGATCGGCGGTAGTGGTCAGCCGTTCATCGACCGCAGCCACGTGAATCGCCACATCTGGGTGATGGGCGTGCAGGGCGGCCACGCCTTCAGGGGCGGCAATTAGCCCGACAAACTTGATGCGGGCAACACCCCACCGTTTGAGCACGTCCACCGCGGCAATCGCCGAGCCGCCGGT
>CAZMRA010000035.1:0-25494 GCA_964568485.1 uncultured Caldilineaceae bacterium
TCAGCGCTCCACGTTCTACCGCCTGCCGACAAACCAATTCAAACAGATGGGGCGGCCAGGAACGGGTCTCGGCGGCCTCACCCAGGGTCTGCATATGCATGGTTAGGCTGAGCGCAGTGCTGCCGTCGCCGATCGCCAATGCCTCCATGGTCATGATCGTCTCCAGCAAGCTCGCATTCCAGCCACCAAATTCGGCAGGGACAATCAAGGCGGGTAAACCCGCGGCGCGGATATCCGCAAAATTTTCAAAGGGAAAGCTCCCTTCTTGATCATGAAGCGCGGCGCGTTCGGCAAATTGGGGAGCCAGTCGCTCGGCAATGGCAATGAAATGGCGTTGTCGTTCGGTATGAGGATAATACATGTTTTGCTCCGTCAGTCACTTTCTCAATCAAAATCTATGCTCATTACGGTATATTTTGCTTCGCTTCCCAGTCAATCGCAATTTGTCGATGCAATGCAGCGCGCCGATTGACGGCTTCGGGTGTTTTAGCAAGGTGAAGATCTGCAAGCTGTTGGCTACTGAGTTTCAGCTAGAACTGCGCTTCGAGCACGCTTTCGCGGTTTCTTCTGTCTAGATTATGGATATGGGCTCAATGGGAAGATAGGTCAAAGATATGAATGAACGAAAGATCCGTGTTTTGGTCGCAAAGCCCGGGCTGGATGGTCATGATCGTGGCGCGAAAGTGGTTGCCCAGGCCTTGCGCGATGCCGGGTTTGAGGTGATCTATACCGGTATTCGGCAGACTCCCCAGATGATCGCCGAGGCTGCGCTGCAAGAAGATGTCGATGTGGTCGGGCTGAGTATTCTCAGCGGTGCGCATATGACGCTGTGTCCCAAAGTGGTTGAGCTGCTGCGCGCTCAGGGACAAGAAGATGTCCTAGTCGTGATTGGGGGGATCATTCCGCCGGAAGATGTGGCACCGCTCCAAGCCGCGGGGATTGCTGCGGTCTTTGGCCCAGGCACTCCAACTGAAGAGATTGCTGCCTTTATCCGCAGTCACGTGGTGGAGCGGGTTTGACGTGGGCAGTGCGGCTATCTTTCACGATCTTGACCAGTTTGTGCAGGCCTTGCGCACCGGCAATCGCTTGGTGTTGGCGCGGGCGATCAGCCGGGTCGAAGATGAGCGCGCCGATGCCCAAGCCTTGCTAGCGGCGCTCTATCCCTACGGCGGCCAGGCCCACGTGATCGGCATCACAGGCGCGCCGGGCACGGGCAAATCTACCCTGGTCACCAGTTTAGCCCAAAGTTATCGACGTGCAGGACTGACGGTCGCCATTCTGGCAGTGGACCCGACCAGCCCCTTCACGGGCGGGGCTTTGTTGGGCGATCGCGTGCGGATGCGCGCGCTGAGCGGTGATCCGGGACTCTTTGTGCGCAGCATGGCCACGCGCGGCCATTTGGGTGGCTTGAGCAAAACTGCCAGTGACGTGGTGACGATTCTGGATGCAGCTGGCTTCGAGCGCATTTTGGTCGAAACGGTCGGCGTCGGCCAATCGGAAGTGGAGATCGCTCATACCGCGCACAGTACCGTGGTGGTCGAAGCGCCTGGTCTGGGCGATGAAATTCAGGCCATCAAAGCTGGCGTTTTGGAAATTGCCGATCTGCTGGTCGTGAACAAGGCGGATCAGCCCAACGTTGAACGTACAGTCAAAGCGCTGGAATTGATGCTCGAATTGCGGCGAGGCGCTCCGCTGCGCATGCGCCATCACGGCCAGTGGCTGCCGGTTGAACAATCCACCGCGCCTACTGGCGACGTTTGGCAGGTGCCACTCTTACGCACGATTGCCCAGAGTGGCGAGGGTGTGGATGAGCTTCGCAGCCAATTAGAGGTCCACCGCACATGGTTGCATGAGAGTGGGGAATTTCGCGTGCGTGAAGAGCAGCGGATCGTGAAGCTGCTTGAAACGATTATCCGCCTCGAGTTGACGCGCCAACTCAGTACGCGTTTGCCCCTGGACCAACTGCGTGCCGAACTCGATGCGCTTTATCACCGACGGCGCGATCCCTACACGGTGGCGCAAGCGTGGTTAGCAGGCTCTTGATTATAGGATTGACCATTACGGCAGAATCTGCTAGAGTGTGCAAAAATAGTATCGTATTCGTATAATTTCCGTATACTAATAGTAGGTGTTTTATTGGGTAAGGTAATACTGGAGGGAGATGGAAAAGAAGCGTTGGTTTCGTAAGGTAGTAAATGGTCTAGCTTGGGCCTATGGTTTCGCAATACTACTTTGGTTAATCCTCTATATCCAGTTTGGCGATGAACTTTGGTGGCTGGCGTTGGTGAACGCAGTCACGCCAATTTTATTTGCCCCGCTTCTTCCGTTGCTTTGTTTGGGTTTGGCTTGGCGACGCTCAACGCTGCTCGCGCCGGCGCTACCCGTTTTGTTAATCTTCCTAGTTTTTTATGGTGAACGTTTTCCACTGTACCCCGTTGGCGCGAGCGTTCAACCAGAAGCTGAAATTTCCCTCCTTACATTCAATATATGGGCTGGCAGCCGCACGCTCGACACCGCGTCTGTGATTGCCGACAATGGCTGGCCCGACATCCTCGCTTTGCAAGAATTAACCGCTTTTATGGCCAATGCGCTGGACGATTTTACTGACGAGGAATATCCATTCCGTTTATTGTCGAGTGGTGAAGGCTCGTTCGGCTTGGGCATCTACAGTCGCTATCCATTGACTGAATTGGATGCTTCTTCGCTCTATGATATGGGTTGGCAGGTCCAACTTGCAGAAGTTCAGGTCGAAGAGCGTTCGTTGCTGCTATACAATGTGCATGCTGGCGCCACCAATTTGGTGCATCGCCAGGGGGTTGAGCTGTCATTGCCCGAAAGTGTGCGGCTCAGCTATGGGCAACGGCGCGAATTTGCTCGGAAATTGAATGAAGATATTGCGCAGCGTGGCCAGCCGGCAATCATTGCTGGTGATTTTAATAGCACCGACCGTAGCGATGTCTATAAAATCTTGACACAGAACCTGGTCGATAGCCACCGCGCCGCCGGTTGGGGCTTTGGCCATACCTTCCCGGTCCTCTCCGACAGTTATCGAGAAGTGCCACTCTTGGCCAAGCTGCTACCTGCCAATTATAACGAGCGTCAGGTGACCCCTTCCCCGTTGCATAATGTTGCCTCGCTGCCCTTTATGCGGATCGATATGATCATGCATACACCGGACTTTGCGACCATCTCCAGTTGGGTAAGCCCGACTCATGGGGAGTCGGATCATCTGCCGGTGGGGGTACGCTTGCGTTGGCGAGAGTGATCTGCCGTCAGCTTTGGCAAACGCTTTCGCCAAGCATATAATTGGGCGAAATCTGTGCTAAAAAAGCCCATACTTTCCGTTTAGGACAAAATCAACAATGACGACGAGCTTTGCTCTGCAAGAGATCAGCCGGCTGCCCTTGCCTGGCGATAATGTGGCGATTGCAACCCGGCGGCTAGAAGTTGGCACAACCATTGTGGATGGGGAGCGGCATTTTGTGCTCGACCATACCATCATGGAAGGGCATCGGTTTGCCATTCAAGCGTTGGCTGTCGGCCAGCAATTGCTCTCGTGGAATTTGCCCTTTGGGGTGGCAATCCGGCCGATCCAACCCGGTGACTATGTTTGTAATGAGGCCATGCTCGCGGCTTTGCGTCTACGCAACTTAAACTTTGCATTGCCCGAGGAGCCGAACTTTGCCGACCGCATCACGCCCTATCAACTGGACGAGGCAAATTTCCAAGCAGCCCCGCCCGTGCCGGTGGTAGAGACGCCGCGCACATTTCTGGGTTACCGGCGCAGTGGCGGTCGCGGTGTCGGCACCCGCAATATGATCGTCTTGTTGGGGACCACGTCACGCACCAGCAGCTATGTACGCCAGTTAGAACAACGGCTTAAGGCAGAGGTCAAGCGGTATCCCAATATTGATGGGATTGTGGCAGTGGCCCATACTGAAGGCAGTCATCCCAACCCCAACAATCGCGAAATTGTATTGCGCACCTTGGCCGGTTTTATGATCAACCCGAACGTGGGGGCCGTGCTCGCGGTCGATTATGGCGTCGAAGCCGTGACGAATGCCATGTTGGCCGAATGGTTGGCCGAGCACAACTACCCAATCGACGATCTGCCACACCATTTCCTCTCGTTGCGTGGTGGCTTCCAAGAGAATTTGGCCCAGGGTGAGTCCATTGTGCGGGGTTGGCTCGAGCAAGTCAACAGCACCGAACGCACGCCCGAATCGGTCGCCAACTTAAAGATTGCGCTCCAGTGTGGCGGTTCCGATGCCTTTTCGGGCATTTCCGGAAATCCACTCTTGGGCTGGGTCGCCCATGAAGTGATCCGTAACGGCGGTGCAGCCAATCTTTGCGAAACTGACGAACTGATCGGCGCGGAATCCTATGTGTTGCAAAAGGTCGCAAATATCGAGGTTGCCCGTACCTTCTTGCATATGATCGAGCGCTTCAAGGAATATGCGTCGTGGCATGGCGCCTCGGCCGAGGGTAATCCCTCGGGCGGCAACAAATATCGCGGCTTGTACAACATCACGCTCAAGTCGATTGGCGCGGCCATGAAGCGGGATCCGCGCACACGGTTGGATCATACCATCGACTATGCAGTGCAGATGGAGCAACCCGGCTATTACTTTATGGATAGCCCAGGTAACGATTTGGAAGGGATCGCCGGGCAGGTGGCCGCGGGCTGTAACATGATCTTTTTTGTCACTGGCAATGGGTCGATCACCAACTTCCCCTATGTGCCAACGATCAAGATCGTGACGACGACCAAGCGCTTCGAGCTGCTCCGCGGAGACATGGATGTCAATGCTGGTGCCTATCTCGACGGCACGCCAATGGATGAATTGGGGCAGCAGACCTTTGAGTATGTCTTGCAGGTGGCGTCGGGGCAACCAAGCGTTGGTGAGCGGGCCGGACATGCGCAGGTCCAAATTTGGCGCAACTGGCCGCAAACCGATACTAGCAACCTCGCTGAATTGCTCAATGCGCCGCGCCCGACTGGTGAGCCGATCGCAATCCAGCAAGATGTTGAGGTGCCCCCGGTTACGATCGAATATTGGCAGCGCAACGGCCGCCGCACCAGCGACCAGATCGGTTTGATCTTGCCGACGAGTTTGTGCGCGAGCCAAGTTGCCAACATGGCCGCGTTCCGACTCAATCAGCGCAAGGTGGGGCAAGAGCAGCAGCTTTCGCGCTTTGTGGCGCTGGCCCATACCGAAGGCTGTGGCAATAATGCCGGTCCGTCGGAAGATATGCAGACGCGGACACTGCTGGGCTATATTGCCCACCCGCTGGTCAAACATTGCTTGCTGATGGAGCATGGCTGCGAGAAGACCCACAACGATCACTATCGCCATGCTGCGGCTGAAATCGGGCTGGACTTGGACAAGCTAGGCTGGGCAAGCATCCAGTTGGATGGCGGGATCGAGAAGGTGATCGAGAAAGCCGAAGCCTGGTTCCGTCAGGAATTGGAGCGGGATGATCAGCCGGTGCGCGAAGCTGTTGGTTTGGGCGCTGTACGGCTCGGCTTACTGAGTGATGGTCCTGTACCGGCTGAAGTTGCGGCCACCTTTGCCCGCTTAACCAAACAAATTGTGAAGGCCGGGGGGACGGTAGTGGTGCCCGAAAATGTCTCACTGTTATCCACTGCGGCCTATCGTGGTGCCGTGCTGCCGATGGATGCAGTCGAGGCTGCTGTTCCGCCTTCGTTGGGCTATGGCGAGGCAGCTCGTCAGGCTGGCTTCCACATCATGGAGACGCCAACCGAACATTGGGTCGAGACAGTAACTGGACTGGCCGCGACTGGTGTTGAGTTGATGGTGGCTTATTGTGCAGAGCAGCCGTTGCAGAGCCATCCACTCGTGCCGGTCTTGCAACTTACTACTGAACAAAGTCCTGCCGCGACTTTTGGTGTGGATTTTGACCTGCTGTTGGCTGGGGATCCCACTGCCTGGCCCGAGCAACTTCTCGATTTGATGGTGCGTACCTTGCAGCAAACCTACAGTCCACGCCTTTACCAACAAGGCAACATCGACTTTCAGCTGACGCGCGGTCTCCTCGGTGTGACCTTATAGCCCATCTTCTGCTCTGCTTCTTATCTACTCGCTGCAACTTTCTGCCTAGTGCCTGCCACTACTTTTGTGGCGGCTTCTATTCCTAAGGAAGGCTCCTGTAGACTCAGGAGCCTTCTGTGTCATTCGTCCTCTCCGGACCCACCTCTGCTGATTACATCCCATCCTTAAGGCGCTCATCCTGGCCTCTTGCCCAAGAGTATAGGTTCTCCTACGACTTTTGTCCTTAATTATCTGGTCATTTTAGTTGAACGATGGGGTGAAAATAGACCAATTTAATGAAAAAGTAACCCCTAAATTTTAGACATCTGTCGCTTGCAAGTTTGCTTAGAACTTGCTGTAATAGTGATGTAACTTTCTGATTCGTAAGTTATGTGAATCTTATGTATTACAATTCAGAATCATTATATGATTTTCGTTATGTTGGCAGTATTTTGCCCTAATGTGGAGGACGGTAAGCCTAGGAAAGCTTACAACTTGCTAAACAATAGGCTGGTACAGCAGAAATAGCAGAACCCGTTCATCGTTGCGTCTGATTCATGTACTTGATAGCTCATCGTAATTACTTTATGTACTTGCTATCTACCAGGGTTAAAGAAGGCTAAAAATGCGTAAAGGCGTTTTATTCGCACTAGGCTCGTATGTATTATGGGGATTTTTACCGATCTACATGCGAGCGCTCAATGACGTTTTACCGGCAGAGATCCTTGCGCATCGAGTTGTCTGGGCCTTTTTGTTTTTGGCCCTAACGCTAACCTTACAGCGTCGCTGGGATTGGTTTAAGCTTGTTTTGCAAGATCGTCGGACACTCATCACCTTTATCGCGGCGGCTCTGCTGCTCTCAGTCAATTGGCTAACCTACATTTGGTCAATTGTCCATGAGCAATTGGTGGCAAGTACACTGGGGTATTTTATGAACCCATTGGTCAACGTACTTTTGGGAATTATCTTTTTGCGTGAAAAGTTACGGTTTGGCCAGTTGAGTGCTATCGCTATTGCAGCCCTTGGGGTCTGTTATTTAGCCATTCACGATGGTGCGGTTCTGTGGGTTAGCCTAACCTTGGCTTTTTCATTCAGTGGGTATGCTCTCCTACGCAAGATCGGCCGGCTAGATTCACTGCAAGGGCTGACACTTGAAACGATGGTGCTGCTGCTCCCCTCGTTGGGCTATCTGGGGTACCTTGAAGGCCAAGGACTAGGGCAATGGGGCCACACAGATTGGGGGACAACCTTTCTGCTGATTGGTGCAGGTCTAATTACTGCGGTGCCGCTGCTGCTATTTGCTGCTGGAGCCCGGCGTATTTCACTTTCCACCTTGGGATTGTTGCAATATATCTCAACGACAATCCAATTGCTGATCGCCGTGTATCTGTTTGGTGAACCCTTGACGCCAACCCGCTTAGTCAGCTTTTGCTTGATCTGGCTGGCCTTGGCTGTTTACTCCATCGAAGGCTTGCTGATCCAGCAGCGACGTATTGCACCAAGCTATCCAACCGCAAGCACTCCCGTTCTGAAACTACGAAGCTCGTAGCCCCTAAACTCTATATCAATCTCGTTTGCTTGCCAGTTCTTTAAATTACTTACGAACATCTCGGGCCATGTTGAGTGACCTGAGATGTTTTTTGTTGACATCCAGGCTGGTTCGCATTACTATTAGACCTGATTGGGAAAGCACAAGCCAGGGAACTGCCATGCCCACAAACCACCCAGTACGCATCACCGCGATCCGCTTGGTCCACCTAAAGACACTCCGCTCGGTTGGTGTGCTCGAGCCCGCTTGGAATGTCGGTGGTGAAATGGCATTCTCTGTTGGTGGTGGTTCGTATCTGGAGATCGAAAGTGATGCTGGGGTGACTGGGATTGGCCCAGGTATGGACTCCAGTTTGCTTGGCCCGGTACGTGCCCACTTGCTTGGTGCTGATCCCTTCGCTGTTGAACAACATGCCGCCACGTTGCGCTATTATGTCGGCAGCTTGCCCTACCGTGGGCTGGCCGGCGTCGATATTGCCCTGTGGGATCTGATAGGCAAACTGTGTGGCCAGCCACTCTATAAATTATGGGGTGGATCACGCGACAGAATCCCTGCCTATGCCAGCTTTGTACGCCTCTCAACCCCTGAAGAACGAGCTGACCTAGCCCTCCAACTAGCCGAACAAGGGTGGCAGGCCCTCAAACTCCGACTCCATCACCAGACCATGAGCGAGGATATTCGGACGGTTGAAGCCGTGCGCCGTGCGGTCGGTGAGCGCATGACCATTCTGGTGGATGCCAATCAAGCCCAATCAGATGGTACATGGCAGCCCGGCGTGCGCTGGGATTTTCGGCGTGCGCTGGAAACGGCGCATGAACTGGAACGGCTAGGCGTGGGCTGGCTGGAAGAACCGCTCCCACGTTTTGCCTTTGCGGATTTGGCTAAGCTCAATCAAGCCGTTGCTCTGCCGATTGCGGGCGGCGAAAACAACCGGGGCTTGCACGAATTTGTGCAGATGGTCGAAGACAATGTGTACGACATCTTGCAGCCGGAAAGCATGGTGCTCAACGGCATCACCGCCCTGCGCAAACTTGGCGTACTCGCTGAACTCCATGGCAAGGGCATCTGTCCCCATCATGGCGGCCGTGGTTTAGGGACTGTCGCTCATCTGCATCTGGCCGCCACGTGGAGTCACTGCCCCTATTTGGAACTGTTGCATGATCCGCCAATCGGTTCCTATGAACATGGGTTTGCTATGCTCAACGAACCCTTGGTCGTCGATGACGCTGGTTTTGTTGCAGTTCCGCAAGAGCCAGGTTTAGGGGTGACGATCAACCCAGATTTTATTGCCGACGATTGAGCGAGCGTACCCAGCCATTCGATCGCTGTAACTGAGGCGTTGTTTTAGAGCATAAAATTAGTTGATTTACCCTGTGCTCTGGTTACAAAATATCTGTAGTTCGACCATTTTTGGGTACAATATAAATAAATCCCCCGCTGGGGTTTCGAAATACCGACTTACACAGCATTTGATGAAATTCCGTAATGGTATCTATCATATTTAATCGATTTTCAAACAAAGTTTGTGTGAGTCCTAGAGCAATGTATGGGTTGGGTGGCCGTTGGTAAACTTTCGCCATAGCCATTTGCTAAACCCATCGAAGTTGAATCAAGCGAGAAGGACTAGGAAAAGACAGAAATGACTGCAGAGACTAGTGGCTACAAACCAGGATTAGAAGGAGTGGTGGCCGCCGAAACCCGACTGAGCAGTGTAGACGGTCAGAAGGGTGAATTGATTATCGGCGGCTTTTTGATCGAAGCACTGGCCAGTCAAGCCAGTTTTGAGGAAGTTTGCTATCTGCTCTGGCACGATACCAAATTGCCCAATCTGGCAGAATTGAACGCCTTTAAGCAGGAGTTAAACGCATTACGGGCCATTCCTGATGCCACCCTCCACTTATTGGAAGCGGCTGCTGCTCACAAAGTCTCGACAATGGATGCGCTGCGAATTGCCGCTGGCTCACTGGACCTCGATCTGGGGGAGACTGATGACCAAGGGCGTGCCAAAGCTTTGACTGCGCGTATCCCTACGGTGGTTGCGGCTTACTGGCGCTTGTTGCATGGCGAAACCCCACTGGAACCGCGCTCTGATCTGGATCACGCCGCTAATTATCTTTACATGCTCACTGGCGAAACGCCGAGTGAGGCCCGCGTGCGTGGTCTCGAAACGTACCTCAATACGGTGAGCGATCATGGCTTGAATGCTTCGACCTTCGCTGCCCGTGTGATCATTGCCACCCAATCCGATATGGTCTCGGCCATTGTTGGGGCAATCGGCGCACTCAAGGGACCATTGCATGGCGGGGCGCCTGGCCCAGCGCTCGATATGGTCTTTGAGATTGGCACCCCTGAAAAGGCTGAACCTTACCTGCGGGCCATGCTCGATCGCGGTGAACGCTTGATGGGCTTTGGCCATCGCGTCTATAAGGTACGCGACCCGCGCGCCGATGTTTTGGCCGCAGCTGCCGAGAAGATGTTCCAGAGCGATGGAGATCTCCAGCTCTATGAACTCGCCAAGCATGTTGAAGGCGAAGCTATCCGCTTGCTGGATGAATATAAACCCGGCCGCAATCTGCGTACCAACGTCGAATTCTTTACCGCGTTGCTGCTCCACGGGCTGGATCTGGAAACCGATCTCTTCACCCCGACCTTCGCCGCCGGCCGTGTAGCCGGGTGGATTGGCCACTGCTTCGAGCAGCAACAAAAAGGCCGCTTAATTCGCCCGCAATCGATCTACATTGGCGAACGCGACCGCACGTGGGTCCCGGTCGAAGAGCGGTAAACCGATTGATAGCTGCAGTGGTACTGAGCCAAGCTATATAATGGGTGTTCTTCATAAGCCGACCATCTCGCAAGATGGTCGGCTTTTTCTATGCAGAGGAGAGGACGATGACGAATACTGCTTTATTGCAAAGGCTGTTTTCGCTGCAAGATCGGGTTGCGCTGGTCACTGGCGCATCAGGCGGTATTGGCCTGGCCTTGGCGCAAGCGCTCGCCGAAGCCGGCGCAACCGTCGCGGTTCATGGGCGCTCGCTCGACAAAGTGACCGAGTGCTGCCAGCAGATCGAAGAGGCAGGTGGTCGTGCTCAGCCCTTCACCGCCGATTTGCGTGATGTGGCTGCTGCCCAAAAGCTGGTCGATGACGTTGCCCAGACGCTGGGGCGGCTAGATATTCTGGTCAACTGTGCAGGCATGAACCGGCGTAAGCCGCTGCTCGAAGTTACGCTGGACGACTACGAGACGATCATGGCGGTGAACTTGCGCAGCATCTTCTTTCTCTGCCAAGCGGCCCATCCCCATTTGGCCCGCCAAGGTGGAGGCAAGATCATCAATATCGACTCCATCAACTCGCGTTATGGGTTGGATACGGTTTCGGTCTATGGGGCATCCAAGGGTGGGTTGGGACAATTGACCCGGGTGATGGCGGTGGAGTGGGCCCACGACAATATCCAGGTGAATGGCATTGTACCCGGTTTTATCCACACGCCTTTAACGCAAGGGCCACTCTGGGAGACACCGCACCGTGCTGAGTGGCTACTCAGCCGCATTCCGTTGCGCCGACCAGGCGTACCAGATGACCTGATCGGCGCATTATTGTTATTGGCCTCACCCGCCGCCAACTACATCACCGGCACTACCATCACTGTGGATGGCGGCTTCTTGGCGGGCGGCTCGTGGGAGATGGATGGTCGCTCAGCCGAGTGACGGCAACTTCGCAACCGTCTCCAGATATTGCTTGGCCCCTGCTTTGATCCAAGCATCGTAATTGACCAGGAAAAAGCGGGCGCCATGGGCCACATAATCAGCCAATAGCTCGCCCTGGTACCCCACCGTGCCGACGAACCGGCCAGCTGCATGAATCTGCTGGATGGTTTGGCGCACGGTAGCTTGCACCGTGGGATGAAAAGGCTCACCAGGATAGCCCATCGATTGGGCGAGATCGCTCGGTGCGACAAAGAAGAGATCGATCTGCTCGACCGTGAGGATCTCGGCTAGATTCTCAAGTGCGGCGGTCTCTTCGATCAACGCGATCAAGAGCGTCTCCTCGTTGGCATTGCGGATGTAGTCGGGGTCGCCAAAGCCGCGGCGTCCGCTGCTATACATCCCGCGATTGCCATTGGGAGCAAAGCGGCTGGCCCGGCCGACGATTTCGGCCTGCTCGCGCGTGTTGACATGAGGGATTGCCACGCCATTCGCCCCCCGATCCAGCGCACGGGTAATCTGCCCTGGATCGTGGTTGTGGATGCGCACAATCGCCGACATGCCCCAGAGATCGCATGCTCGTGACTGGTCGCCTAGTTGATCCCATGTAGCTGCGCCATGTTCACCTTCGATCCAAAAGCCGTCGAAGCCGAGTTGGCCACAAAAGTCGATCGTATCGCTGCTGATGCTGTGCCCGCTGAGCACAAGCGCGATCTCTCCTGCCTGTAGTTTGGTTTTCACTCGGTTGCCGCGCATGGCGAATGTTCCTTAGTGGTTGGCGGTGGATTGCCACTCGTAAAAGGTCTGGCGTGCTTGTTTGAACTCGCTTGGATCGCGATTGATGGCGGTCGCCCCAGCGGTATCTACTTCGATGATGTGCGCGCAGACCGGTTCATACGCGGCGCGCGGTGCGACTGCACCTTTGGCCACCAAAATCCGCTGTTGGCTGGGCACAATCCCCGCACAGGTGATCTGGTGAATGCTCATCGGGGCAGTGCGCTTGCTGTTAAGCAGCAACAACCCAGCGCGTTTGTTCGCTTCGCCACGCTTGGGTACCTCGATCACTGCGGTGAGCCCCTGGTTGAAATAGCGTCCACCACCGTGGCGGCGTTCGTTCTCTTCATAGGCGCCACTATGCAGGGTGCGCACCCGCCCTTGGATCGGCAATGTCGGCCCGTGCATGTTGTCGATCTTGCCCCCCACCTGCAGCGATACTTCGCCGCCGATGCCGGCTTGTACACAGGTTGCCACACTTTCGGGATCGTAAATCGAGACGACCCAGCCCTCGGCGTTCTGTTTGATCAACTCTTCGAGGATGATGGTCGCGTCGCCCGCGCTGCCACCGCCGATGTTGTCACCCAGTTCGAAGAGCGCGACAGGCGTCTCTGTGGCTGCCATGGCTCGTTGGACCGCCTCGGCGGGTGTGGCAATCCGCGGCAGCAGTTGGTCGCGCACGTTCCACATTTGTTCGCCCAGCTTTTCCGCTTCGCGTTGGGCCAATTCGGGATCACCATCGGTGATCACTACAATCGAGGGCCCCATGGCAGGTACATCGGCATATTGATACCCGGCCGCAATGCTCACGGCCAGCACACCTGGCTTCTCTTCTAGCGCGATCGCAGCATCCATCAGCGGTTTCATCGGCCCGCTGCTGGTGTTATGGAAGGCAATGTTGAAGAGCACTTCCGGCTTGACAATTGCACTCGTCGGCTTGATTTCGCCCCGAACGGTGCGGGCGATCAACTCGGCGGCTTGCAGACCGCGCTCTGGCTGGTCGATGTGTGGGCAAGTCTTGTAGATGATCAATGCGGTGGCATCTTGGACCAATTGATCGGGTACATTGCCATGATAGTCGTGCGTCACGACCACGGGGAAGTCGGGGCCAACCAATTGGCGCACCCGGCGCACAATCTCCCCATCGGCCTGCGGGAATCCTTCCGCAACCATCGCTCCGTGTAAGGACAGCAGCAGCCCATCGATCTGCGGCAAGGCTGCGCTCAACCCGGCCAGTAATTCCCCCACCAGGCTTTCAAAGGCCTCGGCTTGGACGGGGCCAGCTGGCGTCGCACCGGCCGCGAGCAACGGATGCAGCTCGAAGTCGAATTCATCAGCCCCGGCAATATAGCCAGCTACCTCGTGAAATGTAGGTCGATAGTGGTCGATCACCGCTTGGCCTCGGTGGACCCGGAAATCTGCCAAGGTGGTGGGGTGCTTCGCAAACGTGTTTGATTCATGCGTGATGGAAGCAATCGCAATGCGCATAACAAATCCCTTCGTAGTCCATTCCTAGTAATTTATGAACCGGCGACCGACCAAGCAAAAACGAGAAGACGGTTGAGATCTTCCCGCGCCGCGCCGATCAAGGTGAAGCCGCAGTTGCGAGCAACGCCCTGTGAGGCGAGATTTTCTTGATCGGTGATAATAAATAACTGCTTGAGTGTTGTCTGCTCGACTACATAATGTTGCAAGAGGCGTAGCGCCTGCGTGCCAATGCCGCGCCCGCGCCAGCTTGGATCAAAGAGCGCATAGCCCACCAAACTTTCACCGCTCTCCCAATCCATATCATGCAGCAGAATTTGCCCAACGGGCTGTTCGTCGAGGTAGATACAAAAGTAGAGTTCGTTGGCGCTCTGCGCGGCCGAAGCAAGATAATGCTCAACCTCACCGCGCACATCCGCGTGGATTGGCGTAGTCAGGATGCGATCCACTTCCGGTGCAACTAGACTGACAAGGCCGGCGCGATAGGCGGGGCCGGTGTAGTAGGCCATGGCTCATCACCCCATATCGGTACAAGTAACTCCCTGGCGTTCAGCCTACTTGCGGCAGCGATTCTGGCATGCGGATGGCATAAAATTGCTGATCGTGCGCCGATTCCCGCGCCCACAGACAAGTCAAGGCGCTGAGGATGCCAGCCTCAAGCGGGCTGCGCGAGGGTTGACCATCGCGCAACGCCAGCAGCCAATCGTAGGCTAATTCGCGATCGCCGCCGAAGTGGGGCATGTCACCGGTAAACTCAATGGTCTCGACCGTTGGCTGGCGATGGCTGAAGATCTGGATACGATTTTGATACCAATCGAATTCCAGCGTGCCTTCGCTGCCCAACAGCCGGGCCCCGCGCCGTTCGGCTCGGTACCGAGCAAAGACATTCTGGGTATAGCTGAGTTGTGCCCCACCTTCGTAGGTGATCATGCAGTTGCTGATGTCGTCATTGTCAATACCAGTCGAGAAGACGCAATAATCCCCGTGTTCGGCAAATTGCACACTGGCACGATCATAGCCTCGTCGGAAGCGAACAAAGGGGCTTTCTGGGCAACTTTCGCGCAATGAACAATCTTTGCACTGCAGCTCCCAGGGCTGATCGCCTCCAAAGACCCGTTTTGTTCCCATGGCAGCGACCGTTTTGGGCATTTGGCCGACCAAAAAGTGAAGATAGTCAAGATCATGCGTGGCTTTTTGCAGCCAGAGCCCGCCAGTCAATGAGGCGTCGCGATACCAACTGCGGTAATAGACCGACCCGTAAGGCACATCGTTAAAGGCATCGACATGTTCCACAGCGCCGAGTTGCCCCTGCTGAATAATGTCGCGGACGCGCTCTAAGAGTGGGCTGACCCGCAGCGGGAAAGAGACCATTGTCGGGGCTGTGTAGCCTTGAAACGCCGCAGCCAATTGCTGCAATTGACCAAAATTGATCGCTACCGGTTTCTCCAAAAAGATCGGAAGACCGGTCTTGGCCACTTTACAGGCCATCTCGGTATGCAGATTGCAGCGTGTGCCAATCATGATGCCATCAAGCTGGGCGGCCTCATTCAGCAGCTCGTCCGCACTGTCATAAAAGCGGGCCTGATTGAGAAAACCATCGTCATTGGCCAAGATCTGCTCTCGGCGCGGGTCGGCCACAGCCGTGACTGCAAAGGGAATGCCGAAAGGCTGCAAGGCGCGCGCCATGTGCATGATCCGCCCGCCATAACCGATGATGCCAATTCGCAACATATTCGAACCTCTAAAGCTATTTGTTTGCGCTAATGGTGCTGGTTGGAACGTCAACGCCCCGTTCTTCGGGCGTCAAGACTTCAAGTACCTGACAGGCCAGCTCATAACGGCCAAAGCTGGGCATGAGATAAACCCCTTGCACATGGGGCAATTCTTTCAACTCGAGCAGCAGTTCCTGGGCCATCTTCACACCCTCGCTGCGGCCATTGGGGCCGGCTTTGCGCATCCGCTCCAGGGCGGCTTCGCTTAGGGTGATGCCGGGGACTTCGTTGTGGAGGAAGGTAGCATGTTTGTGGCCCTGCAAAGGTAGCACGCCGATCAAGACCGGCACGGGGAAGTCCCCATACCGCTCCTCGTAAAGATCGAGGAAGTTGCGCCAGAGCTGTGGATCAAAAATAGGCTGCGTCATGGTGAAGTGCGCGCCGCCACTAACTTTCTGGTGGAAGCGGTCCACCTCTTCCGAGAGATTGCTACGGGTGGGGTCGCAGGCCACGGCGATGGTAAAGCCACCCGGTTGGCCGAGTTCGCGGCTGCTGAAGTCCAGGCCTTGGTTAAATTGATTGATGATGCGCACCAGCCCAATGCTGTCCACATCATAGACCGCGGTGCTCTGCTTCATGTCGCCCAGGCTCGGCGGATCGCCGGTCAGAGCCAGGATGTTGCGGACACCGAGCGTGCGTGCGCCGATCAAGTCCGATTGCAGAGCCATGAGCGAACGGTCGCGCGTAGTGTAATGCAAAATTGTCTCAATGCCCACCTGCTGCTGAATCTGAATGCAGAGCGATAGCGCTCCCATGCGCACGCGTGCCATGGGGCTATCGGCCACGTTGACCGCGTCGGCTCCGACTTGCTTGGCGTGGCGTGCCCCTTCGATCTGCTTTTGGGCGTTAAAGCCACGGGGTGGGTCCACCTCGACGCTGATGACGAAGTGGCCGGCCCGCAATTTGCGTAACAGTTCGGTGGTGGGCACTTCCGTATCGGCGTTCAGATCGGCCAGTAGACTGCCGCGGTGTTCGGGGCGCTCACCCAGCACGCTGATCGGCTCACTCGCCTCCGTTGGATTGCCGTGCTCGCGCGACCAAGCTTGATCCAGCCCTTCGCGCAAGGCTCGAATATGCATCGGCGTCGTGCCGCAGCAGCCGCCGATCAACCGGGCATTATGGGCCAAAAAGACCGGCACATGGCGCGAGAAATATTCGGGGCTGGCTGGGTAATAGAGCCGCCCAGCGACGCGTTCGGGAAATCCTGCATTGGGCATCACACTAAAGACAGTGTCAGGGGCAGCTTCGTGCAGCGCTTGTAACGTGTCGAGCGTTTGGGCCGGGCCGACTGTGCAGTTGATCCCAACCAGGTCCGCGCCGTTGCTGCGCAAGCGTTCGGCCACTTCTTGGGCGGATTCCCCGCTGAAAGCCAAGCCATCTTGTGCGTAGGTCATCGAGGCCACCACCGGCAGATCGCAGGTTTCGCGGGCCACTTCAATGGCCAGTTCGAGCTCGGCCAAGTTGCCAAACGTTTCGAAGAGCAGCAGATCGGCTCCGGCTTCCCACAAGACGGCAATCTGCTCGCGGAAAGCTTCGCGCGCTTCTTCAATTTGTAGTGGTCCGCTAGGGTGGAGGCGTTTGCCGAGTGGCCCAACATTGCCGGCGATAAAGATGGCGCGGCCTGTAATCTCGCGCACATCGCGCAGGAGCCGCACCGCCTTGAAGTTTAATTCGCGTACCTGCTCGGCGAGACCGTGCTGGGCCAGCCGCACCCGATTGGCGCCAAACGTGTGGCTCTTGAGTACATCGGCCCCGGCCATGGCATAGGCTTGATGGATTTCGGTCACCCAACCGGGGCGAGTGATCACCAATTGTTCTAAGCATTCTTCACTGCTGGCCCCGCGGGCAAACAGCATGGTGCCCATGGCACCGTCGCTCAATAGCGGACGTTCTTGTATTTTCTGTAGGAATGGATTCATAGAAGAAATTCCACGAGCTCGCCCCACTGTTGCTGCGGGGTTCGTAGATGCAATTATGGATTAGAGGGTTGAATGCCATCAGTTGTCCGCAGCAAACGCTGCTGCTCTAGCGGCCAATCCACTAGTCCTCACTTTGGTTTATACCACTAAATGTGCTTTTAGGGTAAAATGCCAGCAAGGTGCAAGGTTGCGTTTGGCAACATCGTGCGTGGAACGCTCTGTGAGTTAGGAATGAGTGTATGGCGAATCGCTCGCTGCTTTTTCGGATGTTACCTTCCCCGACAATGACAGCCGCGGAAGCGCAACTGTTGGCGAATGATGTGCGTGCATTGGTGAGTGATGATCTGGCAATTGAAGCAATACAGATTAATCAGGACCAAGCGCGCGAAGGGGTGGTGTCGGTACGAGGGAGGTTGCTACGCCCTAGCTATGAGGTATTCTCCCGCTGGTTGAGCGAATTCAACCGCCGGGGCTATACACCGATACTTCGCCCGGACTCCGCTGGCGATGATCAGCAAGTGGTGTTGCATGTGATCGCTGGGGTCGCCCCGAAAAGCCAGCCGCGTGTTTGGATTAATGTGCTGCTCTTCGTACTTACCGTGATCAGCACGCTCTTTTCCGGCATGTTCTATGGCGATAACCAACTGGTGCTCAATTCCGCTTTGGATTTTCTGCGCCCACAAAATTTACTTCAAGGCTGGCCTTTTGCCGCCACCTTGCTCGGCATTTTGACTGCTCACGAATTCGGCCATTATTTTGCGGCACGCTACCATCGAGTGGCGGTGACCTTGCCCTATTTTATCCCTATGCCGCTCGGGTTTGGTACGTTTGGCGCCTTTATTCAACTGCGCGAGCCGGTACCGGATCGCCGCAAGTTATTTGATATTGGCGTCGCCGGTCCCTTGGCCGGTTTGGTACTGGCGATCCCGTTGCTCTTTGTGGGGTTGTCCACCAGCCAATTGACCATGCCGATCCCCGGCGGGATGTTGGAGGGCAACAGCATCCTTTACTTTTTGGCCAAGATTTTGGTCTTTGGCAAACAACTGCCAAACCCGGTCACGGGCGAAGATGTCTTGATGAACCAGGTGACCTTTGCTGCGTGGATTGGGCTATTGGTCACGGCACTCAACTTGTTGCCAGTGGGGCAGCTGGATGGCGGCCATACGGTCTTTGCGCTGTTTGGCGAACGGG
The DNA here is from genome assembly GCA_964568485.1 of uncultured Caldilineaceae bacterium. Taxonomy (GTDB): domain Bacteria; phylum Chloroflexota; class Anaerolineae; order Caldilineales; family Caldilineaceae; genus CFX5. The sequence continues at coordinate 18,446 of CAZMRA010000035.1, forward strand.
CCAAGATCATCAATCGTGTGACCTTTACCCTGTTGGTGTTCTTGGCGGTCGCTAGTCTGACGCCGTTGCAAGAGATTCTGCCCGCGCTGCAGTACATTGGTTACAACGGCTGGTTTATCTGGGTTATCTTGATCTACTTTATGATCGGCTTGTATCATCCCCCAGCATTGGATGATGTAACACAGTTGGATCCGCGACGGCGTTGGATCGGGTACGGAGTCGTGTTGCTCTTCGTGTTGATCTTTGTGCCCGTTCCCTTTACGCCAATTTTATAAACGAGCGTGCTCGGATGAACATTCAAGCACGTAGCTTTGCAGAGGAACCATGAGCAATCTAGCAATCAAGGGCGGTTCACCCGTCCGCACAAAATCGTGGCCTCGCTGGCCGCAATGGGATGAACAAGAACGCGAACGGCTATTGGCGGTATTGGCCTCGGGCGACTGGGGTGGATACAGCGAAGGTGTTCGGCAATTTGAACAACGCTTTGGCGAGCGCCATCAGGCCAAACACTGCATTGCCGTGGCCAATGGCACGCTCTCGTTGGAAGCTGCGCTGCGCGTACTCGGTGTCGGCCCTGGTGACGAAGTGATCGTCCCGCCGTATACCTTTATTGCCACGGCGAATGCCGTGCGCCTCACAGGAGCAACACCGGTCTTTGCCGACATTGAGCCAGATACGTATAATCTGGATGTCGAGCAGGTAGAAAAGGCGATCAGCAAGCGCACCAAGGCGATTATTCCGGTGCATTTTGCCGGTCTTTCTGTGGATCTGGATGAGCTGTTGTTAGTGGCTCAAGCGCATGATTTGGCCGTTGTAGAAGATGCTGCCCACGCGCATGGTGCGAGTTGGCAAGGCCAGCCCCTCGGCACCCACGGCGACATTGGCTCGTTCAGCTTGCAAGCCAGTAAAAATCTCACGGCGGGCGAAGGTGGGATCTTGCTCACCAATGACGATGACCTAGCGGCCAAGTTGTGGAGCTATGTCAACCAGGGGCGCTCGGCCAATGGTGCTTGGTATGAGCATGATCTGCTGGGCAGCAACTTGCGTATCACTGGCTGGCAAGCGGGGATTCTCTTAGCGCAACTCGAGCGGCTCGATGATCAACTGCAGCGGCGACAAGCCAATGCGCGCCGCCTCAACGAGATCCTCGAGGAGATCGACGGCCCTACGCCGATGCGCTGGGACCCACGGGCGGATAATCACGCCTTCCATCTCTTTATGATGCGTTACGATCCGCGCAAATTTGGTGGATTACCACGCGAGCAGTTTGTCGAAGCCTTGCGCGCTGAAGGTGTGCCCTGTTCAACCGGTTATGCGGTGCCGCTCTACAAACAACAGCCGCTGGCCAAGCCACACAGCCGCATCCTGCCTTGTCCAGTCGCCGAACAGGCCTGCCAAGAAGCCGTTTGGATCACGCAGAATCTTTTGCTCGCCGAGCAGGACGAGATCGACGAAATTGGCCAAGCGATCGTGAAGATCCGCGAGAATGTGAACGACCTGCTCTAAACCCCATGCGTGCAGATCACGCGTGGCCGACCATCAACCATCCTTGTCTCTAATGAATCTATGACCCTACGCCTCTACGATACCTATAGCCGTTCTTTACGTGAATTTGTGCCGCTCAACCCGCCCGAAGTGGGCCTATATACGTGTGGCCCTACGGTCTACGACTACGCCCACATCGGCAATCTGCGCACCTATCTCTTTGAGGATATTTTGCGCCGCGTGTTGCTCTTTAATGGCTATGCTGTCAAGCATGTGATGAATATCACCGATGTCGGCCACCTGGTTTCGGATGGCGATACCGGCGAAGACAAGATGGAACGGGGCTCGCGGCGCACGGGCAAATCGGCCTGGGAGATTGCTGCGTTCTATACCGAGGCCTTCCAAGCCGATCTGGAGCGCTTGAACATCCTCCCGCCGACGGTCTGGTGTCGGGCGACCGATTACATCGCCGAGCAGATCGCCACTATCCAGTGCATTGAAGCCAATGGCTTCACCTATCGCACCAGCGACGGCATTTACTTCGACACCTCCAAGCTACCGGATTATGGCTATTTGGCCCGGCTGGATATTGCCGGTCTACAGGCGGGGGCTCGGGTCGATATGGGCGAAAAGCGGAATCCCACCGATTTTGCCCTGTGGAAATTCAGCCCGCCGAATGAACAGCGCCAGATGGAGTGGGAGAGCCCGTGGGGTATCGGCTTCCCTGGTTGGCATATTGAATGTTCGGCCATGTCGACCAAGTTCTTGGGCTCGTTTTTCGATATCCACTGTGGTGGGGAAGATCATATCTCAGTGCACCATACGAATGAGATTGCCCAGACCCAAGCCTGCGAGGGCACCCATTTGGCTAATTTCTGGCTACATGGCACCTTCTTGCAGATTGACGAAGCCAAGATGTCGAAGTCGAGTGGTGAGTTTCTGCGCTTGCAAAGCCTGCTTGATCGCAACATTGACCCATTGGTCTATCGCTTTTTCTGCCTAGGGGCTCACTACCGGGCCAAGCTCAACTTTACCTGGGAAGGCTTGGATGGCGCGGCAACGGCCTTGAATCGACTGCGCACGGCCGTGCATAGCTGGGGCGACCCGGGCACACCAGATCCTGAGTATGTTGAACGCTTCACTGCGCAGATCAACGATGACCTCAACATGCCGCGGGCATTGGCCGTCTTGTGGGATCTTGTCCGTAGTGATTTGGAGCCGGCGACCAAAAAGGCGACCGTGTTGCTTTTTGATCAAGTCTTTGGCTTAGGGTTGGCCGAGTGGCAACCTGAAGAGAGCGCCGTGCCAGCCGAAATTTTGGCGCTAGCCGAGCAACGTCAACAAGCGCGCGCCGAAAAGCGTTGGCAGGATGCCGACCGCCTGCGCGATCAGATCAAAGCTGCGGGCTACGAATTGGAAGATACGCCGCAAGGACCACGCGTCCGCGCCAAATGATCCGTCAACTGGGGCGTGTGCTTCCCATGGTGCGTACGCCCACATAATTCAGCCGATTGTGATTGCGAGGCTACTGTGTCCAACCTTATCGATTTACGCAAACGTCATATCTCGTTGATGGAGCAATCGCTGAGCATCCTCGGCAATGTGCTGGCGGATGTCAGCCAGGAGACCGCGACCACCCTGCGCGATCTGAATGATGGTGACAAGGGCTGGACCACCGTGGAAGTGCTCTGCCACTTGCGCGATTATGATACGATCTTCCGGCAGCGGGCGGAGCGCATTGTCAACGAGGAAAATCCCCGTTTCGCTCCGTCCGATCACGAAGCATTGGCACGTGAGCGGCGCTACAATGAGCAAGACCTGCGCCAAGTCTATGCGGATTTGGCCCAATCACGCGCCCAAACACTGGCCTTCTTCCAGCAGTTGACCGATGAGCAATGGGAGCGCGCCGGCATCCACCCGGAGCGCGGTCCATTCAGCATGACCGATGCGTGCGTTCAGGTCGGCACGCACGAGATCCTGCATCTCGAGCAGATCCTGCGAATTTTGCGGCAAGTGTAGCTTGTGAAGCGTGATGCATGATCTCGTGCCTTGGTCATTTCATGCATCACGCTTGAATGGAACTCCCCATGCTTCGATTTCTCATCAGCACGATCAGCTTTGCTTTTAGCACGGCCTGGTTCCTCGGCTGGAGCAAAGGTTATAGCGATGCCCAACTCGATAAAATGCAGCAAAAGGTGCATTTTACCCCTGGCTCTGAGACGCTCGTCCCACCCAGTGTGGCGATCAGTAGTGCAGCTTTGTTGGGCAGCCATTTTATGTTGGGGCGGCTTCTGCTCCGCTTGCGCGGTTGGCAGATGGTGCTGAGTCTGTTGCTAGGTGCCCTGGCTGGCGTGGGGATCTTTTTGAACAAGGACAACGCGTAAACCAACCCAGCTTCCACCCTCGCCTCTCCTCAGAACGTGCACCCAAGAATGCTCGCCAGCTGGCGTGGGATGCGCAGCACTTTCTTAGAACAACGGAGCAGGAAATGATTGTCCGTGAGCTTGGCAACGGTCAGTTGCTTTGTATCCACCAGACTACCCATGCCCTCATGGCTGCAGAGTTTTGTCGCCATTGGGGGAATCGTGAGTTTGCGCGGCCAGAACCCTATGGCCCGGTGATGCTCGGAATTGCCCAACATGATAACGGCTGGTACGAGTGGGAGCGCCAGCCCAAGTTACGCGCCGACGGTTACCCGCAGGACTTTCTGCACGAGTCCGATCTCGACGGCAAGCTCCAGCTTTGGCAGCGAGGCATCGACCGGTTATACGGCCAGCACCCATATGCGGCGCTGTTGCTCAGCCAGCACGCGACTACGCTCTACGCAGCCGATCTGCGCAACGTCACGCTACCTGCCGACATCCGGCAGCGCACCGAAGAGTTTATTGTGCGCCAGCAGCAGTTTGTTCACCTCGTTCGCCAGCAACTCGAGCCCGATCCCATCTATGAAGTTGCCCTGCAGGATGAGACGATCGCCGCGCATACCAACTTGCTCAAGTTTGGCGACAATGCCAGCCTGCAGGTGATTGTACCCTGGCAGAACGAGCGCACCTTAGCCAATTGTCCCGTGGATTTCCGCGGCACCTATACGGAGATCCGCATGGCCTATCACGATGACACTATCACCTTCGCTCCCTGGCCATTTGGTGTGGCCGAGTTTACCGTCAGCATCAGTGGTTATGTGCTCAATCAGCGGATATTTGTGGACGAGGCGAGCTATCATGCTGCGCTGGCCGCTGCATCGTATCGACAACTGCATTGGCGGGTGATCCCCGCATAGGCGCCGCGGTGTTCCTGCGCTCCCCGATTTGCAGAGATGGCAAGCGCGGGCCGCGAGTTTGAGAGGGCTGCATCATGTACTCCTTTTACGAATCACCAACCACGTTAGCCGAGGCGCTCCGGCTCAAAGCGCAGCACGGCGAAGCGGCGCGGATTGTGGCCGGCGGCACCGATCTCTTGATCGAGCTTGAGCGTGGGGTGCGCAAACTCGCTGATGGCCGCCCGCCCGGGCTAATCGATCTGACTCGCATCCCTGGATTGGCGGAAATTGGGGAGGCAGATGATTGGCTGCATCTCGGCCCGCTCGTTACGCATAACCAGTGTGTGGCTAATGCCTTGATGCTGGCGAATGGCTTACCCTTGGCAAGAGCTTGCTGGGAAGTGGGCGCCCCGCAGATCCGCAACCGCGGCACCGTGGCCGGCAATGTGATCACCGGCAGCCCCGCGAATGACACGATTGTGCCGCTGCTGGCTCTAGATGCCACGGTAACGGTGCAGAGTGCCGCCCGCGGGGAACGAACCATGCCGCTCCAGCAATTTATGCTGGGATTTCGCAAAGTTGATCTGCAACCGGATGAGATTCTTGTGCGCATTTCCTTCCCGACCCTGCAGGCAACGGACCAAGGCGCTTTTATCAAACTCGGGTTGAGGCAGGCGCAGGCGATCAGCGTGTTGAGTGTGGCGGTGGTAATCCGGCGGGATGAAGCGCATCCTACGGCCCCGATTCGTGAAGCGCGGATCAGCCTGGGCGCGGTGGCTGCCACGGTGATCCGCACGCCAGCTGCTGAGGAATATCTGGTGGGCAAGTCGCTAACCGAAGAGGTTATGGTCGAGGCGGCTCGCTTGGCCCAGCAAGCTGCCACTCCGATTGATGACATCCGCAGCAGCGCCGACTACCGGCGGGCCATGGTAGAGGCCTTGGTACTGCGGGCGTTGCGCCAAATCCACAATGGCGAAACGCGAGGTGACTGGAGTGAATCCCCAGTCTTGCTCTGGGGCGATACTGAAGGCAAGTGGCCGGTGACGCAACGTGCGTCCGATCCAGTGCAGGAGGAAGTTGAGAAAAATCTAGCAACCGTGAACAGCCAGACGATCGAACTCGTCCCAAATTGCACGCTGCTTGACAGCCTGCGAGCGGCTGGCTTTGTCGGGGTGAAAGAGGGATGCGCTGAGGGTGAATGTGGCGCTTGTACCGTCTTTCTCGACGGCATGGCCGTGATGGCCTGTCTGGTGCCGGCTGAGCGTGCCGCGGGCAGCAATGTAACCACCGTTGAAGGTCTGCCGCAAGGCGAACAATTGCATCCGGTGCAAGCGGCTTTGGTTCAAAGTGGCGGTGTGCAGTGCGGTTATTGCACGCCGGGCTTTGTGATGAGTGCCGCCAAATTGCTGGAAGAAGCACCCCAGCCCACGCGCGAACAAGCTCAGCAGGCGCTCACCGGCAATCTCTGCCGCTGTACTGGCTACCGCAAGATCATCGATGCGGTGGTGGCCGCGGGAAAAGCGTAAAGCCCTGCGCATTTCCATTTTACAATAGCCCGCAATATGTGAGCATGATGGGGCGAATGCCGATTTTGTCCCATCAAAAAGTGACTAACTTTTCGTTTAAGCTTGTTTATAATATGCTTGGTTCGTGCGTCAATGAACCAAGCTTTTTTGTTTGTAGTGGGAGAAGATGGATGATTTTGTAAGTAATCTGCAAGGTGGAAGTGTTTAAATCAAGTGTATGATACCCAAGTCTTTCCCCCGCTTTTTTATTTAATCCATTGTGCGTGGTGATTTTTGGAAGTCCCCCTAGAGTACATCCGCACCCAGATGCTTTCCCCCGGTATCCTAAAGGAATTTAAAATGTTTCACCAGAAAGTAAAGTTTTATTCCTGCTTCCTTGCACTGGCCTTAATCTTAGCGGCCTGTGGTGGCAACTCTAACGAGTCAGATCAAGCGACTTCTGCCACGCAAGATCAACCTGCGGCGACGACTGTTTCTGCTACACAGGCAGAGACAACTGCATCGTCAGAGACAACGGCCCCAGCTGCGGCGAGCGACAGCTCTAACAGCGGCGGTGTGACTGACCAAATGGTCGCAATCGAAGATGCATCCGGCATCAACAGCTATCGGATGCAGATGCACCTGACGATGAAAAGTGACGAAGAGGATGTCACGATTGACGTTACAGGCGAGTTTGTTAAAGAACCGCGGGCTGAACGCCTGACCATGCGGATTAACGAAGTCGGGGGAGAAGAGAACCAAGAAGTTTCCATGGTCCTGGTCGATGGTATTCACTATAT
>CAZMRA010000036.1:0-23363 GCA_964568485.1 uncultured Caldilineaceae bacterium
GTCGAGATCCTCGAGCGCGCGGAGTGATGGGCAATGATTCAGCAGGAAACCAGGTTAAAGGTCGCCGATAATTCTGGAGCCAAGGAACTGTTGACGATCCGCGTCAAGGGCGGGAGCACACGACGCTACGCTGCTATTGGCGATGTGGTCGTTGCCAGTGTCAAGAGTGCCAGCCCGACTGGGAATGTCAAAAAAGGTGATGTTGTGCGCGCTGTGATCGTACGTACAACACGTCCTTTGCGGCGTGGCGATGGCAGTTATATTCGTTTTGATGAAAATGCCGCTGTCATTATCGATGATGCCAAAAACCCACGAGGCACCCGTATCTTCGGGCCTGTGGCGCGCGAATTGCGCGAAAATGGCTTCATGAAAATTCTCTCGTTGGCACCCGAAGTATTATAGCCGCCGAGAGGCAGGAGTGATTGACTATGAGCCTAAAAATTACGAAGGGCGATACTGTTGAGGTCATCGCTGGCAATGATAAGGGCGAACGTGGTCAGGTGCAGCGGGTAATCCGCAAGAAAAACAAAGATGGCACCTACGATCCCAATCGTGTTTATGTCATTGTGAGTGGTGTGAACTTGGTGACAAAGCATCAGCGAGCAACCGGTCGAGTACGTACTCAAACCGGGCGCATTGAAAAAGAGATGCCGGTGCATATTAGCAATGTGATGTTGGTCGGCAGCAATAACAAGCCAACTCGGGTGGGTTACGAAGTGGCGTCAGATGGCAGCAAAACACGCGTCGAGCGCCCAACCGGGAATCCGCTGCCAAAGTCGACGGCCCGATAATTGATTACCGTGCTGCCCAACAATGGGCTTCGAACAGCCTGAACTGACGCCGGACACGTCGGCGTTTGCGGGCAAGGAGTGGAGATAGATGACTGTAAACGGAAATGGGCCAACCCAAGTTGTGCCGCGGCTAAAGACTCAATATCAACAAGATATTGTGGCGACCCTGATGAAGGAATTTAATTACGAAAACATCATGCAGGTGCCGCGGATTACCAAGATCGCCGTGAATATCGGCTTGGGCGAGGCATTGCAAAATGCCAAAGCCGTTGAAGCCGCCACTGAAGATCTGCGCATCATTACTGGCCAAAAGCCGGTGATCACTAGGGCCCGCAAGTCGATCGCTACCTTCAAGTTGCGCGAGGGGATGCCGATCGGGGCAAAGGTAACTTTGCGCGGCAATCGTATGTGGGATTTCTTGGACAGGTTGATCAACATCGTGTTGCCTCGCCAGCGCGATTTTCAGGGGGTTTCGCCCGATTCATTTGATGGCCGTGGCAATTACAGCATCGGCTTACGCGAACAGCTAGTCTTCCCTGAAATTATTTACGACAAGATTGACAAGGTCCGTGGCATGGAGATTACCATCGTCACGAGCGCCCAGAATGACGAAGAAGCTCGCCGTTTGTTGGCCTTGTTTGGTATGCCCTTTAAGCGGGGATAGGCTGAACCGTTAGCGCTTACGCAAGTCTTGATTAAAATTGTCTACACTTTTTTATTCTTGGCCTTATATAGGTGTTGCGTAAGATGTGTCTGTAATTCTTTCTGTTCACCGAGAGGATAGATTGTGGCGAAGAAGTCGATGATCGCCCGTGAGGGGCGAAGAAAATACGCTGTTCGAGTGCGCAACCGCTGCCAAATCTGTGGTCGGCCTCGTGGATTTATGCGCCGTTTTGGTTTGTGCCGCATTTGCTTCCGCCAGCAGGCGTTGCGCGGCAATCTGCCAGGTGTAGTCAAGTCGAGCTGGTAAATAATTTCAATCTGATTGAATAATTATTGCGGCTCGGTTGCTAACTACAATCAACTGCAACATTTGGTCTTTTGAATGGAGACCTTTGCAAAACTCCGTGCAGGAGGTTGCAAGAGTAACCGGAGGAAACATGGTTAACGATCCAATCGCTGATATGCTGACCCGCATTCGGAACGCGTGCTTGGTCAAGCATTCGCAAGTGGTGATCCCTTCTTCAAAATTGAAGGTGGGGATTGCTAAGATTTTGGCTGATGAAGGCTTCATCAAGAGCTACACGGTGACTGCAGATCAACCGCAGCCAAAGTTGATCCTGGAGTTGAAATACGTGGGCCGTGGTCAATCTGTGATTACAGGCTTGGAGCGCGTTAGCAGCCCTGGCCGTCGGATTTACACCGGCTACAGCGAGATTCCGTGGGTTCGGAGTGGGCTAGGCATCAGCATTGTGTCAACCCCGAAAGGGTTGATGACGGGGCGACAGGCCAAGCGGGAAAAAGTAGGGGGCGAGCTCCTCTGCACAGTCTGGTAGGAGCCTTTCGTGTTATCTATGGGCTGCGGATGTCATTAAGATGTTCCAGACACCATAGATAGAAATTAAGCTCAAAGGAGGCTGAAATGTCGCGAGTTGGAAAAATGCCTATTGCGTTGCCGCCAAAGGTAACGTTGCAGATTGATCAAGGGAATAATGTGACAGTCTCTGGCCCGAAGGGCTCTCTGTCGCACAAGTTCAGCAGTGATATCAAGATCGAACAACAAGATGGCCAAATCGTCGTAACACGACCAACGGATCTTCGCCATCATCGGTCTTTGCATGGGATGACCCGTGCGTTGCTGAACAATATGGTTGCTGGAGTTAGCAGTGGCTTTTCCCGTCGTTTAGATGTGGTTGGTACTGGTTATCGCGCTGAGAAGCGGGGTAACAATCTGGTGCTGCAGGTAGGGTATAGCCATCCGGTCGAGGTCCAGCCGCCAAACCCGACGATCTCGTTTGATGTTGACAAAGACGGACGGTTCTTTGTGATCAACGGGATCGACAAGAGTGAAGTGGGTGAGCTGGCCGCGGTGATTCGCAAAATCCGCCCACCAGAGCCTTATCAGGGCAAGGGCATTCGCTATGCGGGTGAATTTGTCCGTCTCAAGGCTGGTAAGACTGGTAAGAAATAAGAATCTAGCTCAAAATCGGCTGTGGCTCGCATGCTCTTATCTAGCCAGTAAGGGCTACACAGTGGTTTTGTAATGATTGCAAAGAGGAGTGAGCCGTTATGGCAAATGTACAGCGAGCAGAAGCACGTAAGCGTCGCCATGCACGGGTACGCCGCAAAGTGGTCGGTACCCAGGAACGGCCGCGTTTGAATGTGTATCGTAGTTTGGAACATATTTACGCTCAAATCATCGATGACTCAACTGGTCAGACCCTGGTTTCGGCCTCGACGGTCGATCGGGCGCTGCGCGATGAATTGGCGAACTTGACGAAACAAGAGCAAGCCAAAGCAATCGGTAAATATGTTGCCGAACGGGCCAAAGCCAAAGGGATTGAACAGATTGTCTTCGATCGTGGTGGCTATGTCTATCACGGCCGTATCAAGGCCCTGGCCGAAGGTTCACGTGAAGCGGGTCTGATCTTCTAGGAAATAATTCCGATTACGCAAGCCGAATGGCAGAGAGCCACCGCTCCTAGATGCTGCAAGGCTTTCTGGCGGGGCGCTGCTGTTGCAAGAGGAGAGTTCATAATGGCTGAAAGAGTAGGACGAGGCGAGCGTGAGGGTGGTGGCGAAGAACGGCGCCGTGGTGGTCGACGAGACCGACGGCGTTCTGAGCGCCCCGAACGCGACGAACGCGAGCAGTTAGACGAACGCGTTGTACATATTGCTCGTACAGCTAAAGTCGTCAAAGGAGGGCGCCGGTTTGCCTTCCGTGCTGTCGTTGTGGTTGGTGATAAGAAAGGTCGCGTTGGCGTGGGCATCGGCAAGGCGCGTGAAGTGCCGGATGCGATCCGCAAGGCCGGTGAGCGAGCTCGCAAGGCAATGGTTTCCATTCCATTGCTGGGTTCGACCATTCCGCACGCCGTGCAATCCCGCTTTGGCGCTGGCGAAGTATTGCTGAAGCCTGCCAATCCTGGGACGGGCGTTATCGCTGGTGGCGGTGTACGCGCTGTGGTCGAAGTTTGTGGGATCAACGATGTCTTGAGCAAGTCGTTGGGCAGCAGCAATATCTTGAATGTGGTGCAAGCCACCTATGCTGCACTCCAAGAATTACAAGATTATCGTGTTGTGGCGCAGCATCGCGATGTTGATCCTCGCCGGGTTGCGCCCTTCTGGCACCGGGAGGAAGCTAATGCCTAACGTATTGCAGATCAAATTAGCCAAGAGCCCGATCGGGTACGAAAAGAGCCAGAAGGCAACCGTCAAGGCGCTCGGGCTGAACAAGTTGCACCAAGTGGTTGAGCATGAGGATACACCGAGTATCCGCGGGATGATCACCAAGATTAGCCATTTGGTTGAAGTAACTGAAAAAACAAATTAGTTTATGTTACGCTCTGGACCTGCTACTTTCCTCTGTGAATGAGCAAAGGCCAGTTTCAACTCCTCACTTGAGGTTTGCGTAACATCGAAAATGAAGATGACTTACACAGTGCCTAAGCAACTTCAGGAGGATACTCTTCTGGAATTTCAAGCGAAGGGTGTGTAAGTCCCACTGAGATGGCTAGTTTACCTGGAGGTTGGCAAGAACCTGCCTCCACAGGTGACTACCGAGTATTTTGATTCGAGGACACTTATGAAATTACATGACCTGCGTCCCGCAGAGGGTGCAACCAAAAAGCGCAAGCGAGTGGGTCGTGGCACGGGTTCTGGTCGCGGTAAGACAAGTACACGTGGCACCAAAGGGCAAAATTCACGTTCCGGTGGCGGGGTTCGCCTAGGGTTTGAAGGCGGCCAATTGCCCCTTATCAAGCGCTTACCCAAGATGCGTGGGTTTACCAATCGATATCGCTTGGAGTTCACGCCTGTTAACTTAGATCTGCTTGATGCTCGGTTTGAGGCCGGAACCCAGATCACACCCGAGTTGTTGTCGGCAGCTAATTTGGTTGAGAATAGTAGCGATCTCGTGGTGATTTTGGCCCGCGGCGAAGTCAGCAAGCCGTTTCATGTACAGGCCCATCGCGTGAGTGCTACTGCTCGACAAAAGATCGAAGCGGCTGGTGGTACGGTTGCACTGTTGCCCTACACAGTGAATCGCCATTTACCCCGTTCCTAAAGTCGGCATTCAGCGGGAGACCGCTCCGAAAGGAAGACAATCATGCTCGAAGCTGTCCTGAATGCATTCCGATTGCCCGATCTGCGCAGGAAGCTGCTGATTACATTTGGCATCTTGATTCTCTATCGTTTTGCTGCCAACATACCTTTGCCCGGTGTTAATCGATTAGCGCTGGAAGCGATGTTTGGTAGCGGCGATACGAGCATGCTGCTCAATTTGCTCAACTTCTTCAGTGGTGGTGGGCTGTCGCAGATGGGGGTGATGGCATTAGGGGTCTACCCCTATATTACCGCCTCGATCATTATGAACTTGCTGACTCCGATTGTGCCTGCGCTTGAGGAGCTAAGCAAGGAGGGTGAATCGGGTCGCCATCAAATCAATCAGTATACCTACTGGTTGACCATTCCGCTGGCGATCTTGCAAGCGATTACCCAAGCGACCATTCTGAATCGTACCACGACTGTCGCTGGTTCGGTGCTAACCAACTGGGGCTTCACAGGCGATAATCTTCTCCCTTCGCTCACGCTGATCATCGGGATGACGGCTGGCACTATGTTTGGTGTGTGGCTAGGTCAATTGCTTACTGAGCAAGGGGTTGGCAACGGGATTTCGTTGATTATCTTTGCGGGTATTGTAGCCTCAGTACCGTATCAGATCCGGTTGCTTTGGCAAGAGCCAATTTTGTTGGTGATGTTTGTCATCATCACCATCCTTACGATCATGTTGATCGTTTGGGTGCACGAAGGGCAGCGGCGTATCCCCGTGCAATATGGGAAAAGAGTACGAACCATGCGCGGTAATCGCATGATGATGGTTGGTGGTCAAAGTACCCATGTGCCCATGCGCGTGAATACCGCCGGGATGATTCCTCTGATCTTTGCGCAAAGTTTGCTCATTTTGCCAAGTACCATCGCAAGTTATTTTGTAACAAGTGGTGGCTGGATCGGCAGCATTGCCAATGGTATGGTGAATTATCTTGGCCCCACGAGTGGATTTTACTGGCTACTCTATTTCCTTTTCACCGTGGCTTTTACATACTTCTACACAGACGTCATGTTTCGTCAGCAAAACCTGCCCGAGACGTTGCAAAAGCAGGGTGGTTTTATTCCGGGCATCCGTCCTGGCCAGCGGACGGAATCTTACTTGAATGGTGTGCTTTCGCGAATCACCTTGGTCGGTGCCTTGTTCTTAGGGTTTATCGCCGTATTGCCTTACATCGTTGGCGTGATCGTGAGTGGGTTCACTCCTGGGGCTGATGCTTTGACCGGCAACAACTCTTTGATCATTAGCAGTACGGGATTACTGATCGTGGTTGGTGTTGTGCTGGATACCATGAAGCAGATCGAGGCCCAGTTGCTGATGCGCAATTATGAAGGTTTTATTCGCTAGCAGAGAAAACTAATCGGGTTGGGTACAAAGTACCCATTCTGCACGCTGGCGTATTCAGAATCTATCCGTGAAATCCGTCGGGTTTTACGGATAGATTCTAAGGCTAAAGCCAAGGGTATGATTTGAGACTGACATGAGTGAACGCAAGCGCACGTATGTGGTTCTATTAGGGGTGCCTGGTGCCGGTAAAGGAACTCAGGCCCGATTGTTGGAAGAAAGCTTGAAGCTGCCTCAAGTTTCTACGGGTGATATCTTTCGCTACAACTTGAAGAGCGAGACCGAACTTGGTAAACTAGCCAAAAGCTTTATGGATCGCGGGGCATTGGTCCCGGATGAAGTCACAATCAAGATGGTGGAAGATCGGCTCGCCCAGCCAGATTGTGAAGCCGGCGCAATTATGGATGGCTTTCCACGGAATTTAGTGCAAGCGCGAGCCTTTGATAAGATCGTTGAACCCTACGGTGGGGTTACTTCAGTCCCCCTGATCAACCTAGAGGACGAAGAAGCCTTGCGTCGCATTACTGGGCGGCGTGTTTGCCGAAGTTGCGGAGCGGTCTATCACGTGGACTTTAACCCACCTAAGGTTGCAGATCGTTGCGACCTCGATGGTGGTGAACTTTATCAACGAGATGATGACAAGCCAGAGACGGTTCATCATCGGTTATATGTCTATTATAAACAGACTTCGCCGTTGATTGGTTACTATTTTGCGAAATCGTTGCTGGTTGAATTGGATGGCAGCCAGCCAATTGATTCATTGAATTCACAATTGTTGGCCTTGCTCCAACCGCAGTCATAACTTAGCTGTCCTCGCACGATCGGCTATGACTGATGAGCGCTTAGTTCACCTGCTAGCATGACATAGTGAGTTGCGCGAAGGGCTAGGGTTTGCACAATTGTGAATGGATGGTCGACTATGTTTAAACGAAGTGCTCGTAAATTACTGCGGCGTCCAGTCCCTTCCATGAACCGGCCTACGGAGCCGGTTTTGAAAAGCCCGCGTGAAATTCAACTCATGCGTGAGGCAGGCCGGATTGTAGCGCGTGTTCATGAGGCAATGAAAGAAGCAATCCGCCCAGGGATTAGCACTTGGGAGTTGGATCAGATTGCACTTGAAACGCTACAGAAATATAACGCAGCCTCAGCATTTCTGGGCTATCGAGGGTATCCGGCACAGATTTGCACTAGTATCAACGAAGAATTGGTGCACGGTATCCCCAGTAAAGACCGGATTTTGCGGGATGGGGACATCATCAGCGTAGATGTTGGCGTGCGTTATCGCGGCTTTATTGGCGATTCTGCTTGGACTTATGGCGTGGGCTCGATCTCACCGGAGGCCGCTGAGTTGATGCGTGTGACCGAAGCGAGCCTCTATGAGGGTATTAAACAAGCCCAAGTGGGCCAACGGGTAGTCGATATTAGCCGCGCAGTACAGCGCGAGGTAGAGCGTAATGGTCTCCACGTAGTGCGTGAGTATACGGGGCATGGTGTGGGACGGCAGATGCACGAGCCACCCCAGGTCTTAAATTATGCTGGTGGGGACCCGGATGGTCACTTGCCTTTGGTTGCCGGCCTAGTTTTGGCCATTGAACCAATGGTTCAAATCGGGACTTGGCAGACAAGAACGCTGAAAGATAACTGGACGGTGGTCAGCAAAGATAACAGTCTCGCTGCCCATTTCGAGCACACAGTGGCCATTACCAATGCCGGACCAGAAATTTTGACTTTACCATAAAGTCATGATAAACTAGCGCGGTTGTGCTAGAAAGAACTGTTGGGAGAGCGATCATTATGAAAGTACGTCCATCTGTAAAGAAGATCTGCGAAAAGTGTAAAATTGTGCGTCGACGGGGCGTCATCTATAACATTTGCTCCAATCCCAAGCACAAGCAGCGACAAGGCTAATTAGAGCTAAGGCGCAAAGGAGAGACATCATGGCGCGTATTGCCGGGGTAGATATTCCACGCGAAAAGCGAATCGAAATCGCCCTTACTTATATTTACGGGATCGGCCTAAAGACCAGCCAGTCGATTTTGGCGGCTACCCAAGTGGATGGAAACATCCGTGTCCGTGACCTGGATGAAGCACAGGTCAACCGGCTGCGCGAATATATCGACCGCAACTATATTGTTGAAGGCGATTTACGGCGCGAAGTGAGCATGAATATCAAGCGTCTGATCGAGATTGGTAGCTATCGCGGTGTCCGTCATCGTCGCAGTCTGCCTGTTCGCGGTCAACGTACTCGCACCAATGCTCGTACACGCCGTGGTGTTCGCAAAACAGTTGCTGGGAAGAAGCGCGCAACGAAGAAATAATGCGCCTGTCCCGCTGCTTTGGCAGCCAAGCCTATGCGCTATAATTTCTGATGGCCTTGGGCCTCTATTTGCCTTAGGTAAGGCCATGGGCTTTATGGCATAGGGATTTAAGTAGATTTTGTCCACCGCGCATCCAGTGTCAATCGGATTATGACCTGTGAGCGCGGTGGTTAATTCGCTAGCGCTTGTGTGGTGCTAGCTTCTGAATATCAAAGCACAAAAATTGAGCCTCAGGCCGATTTGTAGCAAGAGAAGGAGTCAGCATGGCGCGACCTCAACCAAAACGACGCGGTCAACGCACGACGGGTCGAAGAGAAAAGAAGAATGTCCCAGTCGGACAAGTACATATTCATGCCTCGTTCAATAACACGATTGTGACCATCACAGACCCTCAAGGGAATACGTTGTGCTGGGCGAGCAGTGGTAGCAGTGGCTTTAAGGGGAGCCGCAAATCAACTCCCTTTGCTGCTCAGTTAGCTGCCCAAAATGCTGCCCGCACCGCCCGCGATGACTTTAATCTGCGCGAGGTCGAGGTGTTTGTCAAAGGACCTGGTCCTGGTCGCGAAAGCTCGATACGCTCCTTGCAGGCCGCAGGGTTGATTGTCCGGGCGATCACCGACATTACGCCGTTGCCACACAATGGCTGTCGCCCGCCGAAGAAACGGCGCGTCTAGTGTTGCTTTATTGACCTGGCAACTTGTGGTTGTCTCGGGTGAAGAGATGGACAGTAGATGGGGCTTCGCGAGCCAGACTACCATATGCCGCGCAGTTGCAAGTGTGCCTGCCCACGAAAACATCGCCACCGCGTTGAGTGAGCAGTGAGGTTGAATGGTAGCACGGGCAGCAACGGGTTGATCCCTGCCGTACAGTGAGGCTTTGCGAAGCAAGTTCGTTGCCAGATCTGCTCAACCAGTTCGCCATCATTGCTGGTGTGTGCGTGTATAGCGCAGGAAGAGGGTATCATTGTTAAACATGGTTCTACCGCGAATTGAAGTTGAGGCTATTTCGCAGAACTACGGTCATTTTGTCATTAGTCCACTAGAGAGTGGCTATGGCATTACCTTAGGGAATGCTCTGCGACGGGTCTTATTATCGAGCTTAGAAGGCGCTGCAGTTACTTCGATCCGTATCAGCGGGATTCATCATGAGTTCTCGTCGATTCCGTATGTCCGCGAAGATACAACACAGCTAATTCTAAATGTAAAGCAGATTCGGCTCAAGAGCCGTAGCGAAGATCCGGTGCGGATTCATCTAGAGGTCACCAGCGAGGGGCCGGTCACAGCAGGGGATATTGTTCCGCAGCCAGAGATCGAAATTGTGAATCCCGACCTCTACTTGCTGACTGCCGACTCAAATGATGTCGATATGGACATCGAAATGGTAGTCGAAGTGGGACGCGGGTATAGCCCAGCTGAAGAGCGCACGCGTTTGCCCCTGGGTGAGATTCCTGTTGATGCGATTTTTAGTCCTGTGCGGAAGGCCGCTTATCGGGTTGAACGCACACGTATCGGTCAGCAGACTGACTACGATAAGTTGAATTTGGAAATCTGGACTGACGGCACCCTTTCGCCAGAAACAGCCTTGCGCGAATCGGCGAAGATTTTGGTGCAACATCTTGGGCTTTTGGCCGGTGCGGAAGCTGTGTCGGTCGAGCCAGCTAAACAAGAAGAGCATGGCATTCCTCCGCGCATCAATGATGCACCGATCGAAGAGCTGGAATTGACGGTGCGCGCTTATAATTGTCTGAAGCGAGCCGGGATTACGAAAGTTGGGGAAATCCTCCGTCGCATGGAAAAAGGCGAAGAGGAAATGTTGGCTATCCGCAACTTTGGTAAGAAGTCGCTCGATGAATTGGTCGACAAATTGCGCGAGAAGAATTATCTTAATGTCCCCGGTGTGGATCTGAGTGCTTTCTTTAAGAATGGCAGTTATACGCCCGGTTCGGACGACGACGAGGAAGATGAACTCGTCGAGTTGGAAGAGGAAGCCTAAAGATTGACGTGCCACTCCAGGGCGTGTGGCAGCGAGCAAAGCTCGTTTCGGAAGTAGCAAGATGAAACCTGCGTGGCCGCTTTAGGTAGGTCCCCATCCGCTTAGACGGAGGGCGCCTAGCGAAATCACGGGTTCGAAATAAGAACTTATCCGTAACATCATTGCACTCACAGAGCTAGTTTATCAGACTACCTGGGCGCAGAATTTACGGATAGACTCTAAGGTGATGGAGTTGGAACTATGCGACATCGAGTTGCCGGAAAGTTATTAGGTCGTGATAGCGGCCAGCGCAAGGCGCTGTTTCGTAATCTCGTTCGCGAATTGTATCTTCATGAGCGGATCGAAACTACCGAGGCCAAGGCCCGCGCGATTCGCGGTGAAGCCGAGAAGCTGATCACCAAGGCGAAGCGAGGGCTAGCTGAGGGTGGTAATCGCGTCCATGCACAACGTCAGGTTGTGGCCTTTTTGAATGATAAGACGGTTGCCAAGAAGGTCTTTGACGAATTTGCCCCGCGCTATGCGACGCGCAATGGTGGCTATACCCGGATGATCAAATTGGGTAAGCGCCAGGGCGACGCTGCGGATATGGTCTTGTTGGAATTGGTCGATCGACCCTAATCCTGAACACCTGTGTACGTTTGTGGTTTGGTTGCGTATGATGGCAGTGATTTTCACGGCTTTCAATACCAACCTGCTGTGCCGACTATTCAAGGAGCGCTAGAAGAAGCGCTGGCCAAGTTTGCTCCGAAGTCTGGTCGGGTCATTGGCGCCGGCAGAACAGATAGTGGTGTCCATGCGAGTGGTCAAGTGATTGCGGTAGACGTTGAATGGCGTCATCGCGCGGTGGATCTCGAACGGGCTTGGAATGTACACTTGCCTGATTCAATTGCAATTCGTCAGCTGCAAATTGCACCCACCCATTTTCATCCACGCTTTAGCGGGTTGGCACGAGTCTATCGGTACACGGTGATTGAAACTGCCGAACAAACCATTCGGCAATTTCCTCTGACAGATCGTTTTGCTATTACCCGGCCAGGGCCATTGGATCTGGCCGCAATGAACGAGGCGGCGAATTATCTGGTTGGCGAACACGATTTTGCCACCTTTGGTCAGCCCCCTTCTGGGGAGAGTACAATTCGCCGGGTAGATGAAGCATATTGGCAGGTGGTGGAGTCGAATCTTCCCGCATTGCATCGGTATCCAGGCCAACGTTTGGTCTTTACCATTCGTGCAAATGCGTTTCTGTACCAAATGGTACGCAGCCTGGTTGGGGCGCTGTTGGCTGTGGGACAAGGGCTTTGGACACCTGCAGATTTACTGGCGGCTTTACAAGCCAAGAGGCGCTCCGCAGCTCTACCACCAGCACCACCCTGTGGGCTGGTTCTGGAACGAATTGATTACCCAGCTGAGTTGGGTCTGCAATTTGCTTAGTATGCAAAAATTTGAGTTTGAATTGATTTAGAGGGGTGAGTCACGTGAAGACCTATAGCCCAAATGCCGAGGCAGTTAAACAGGAGCGTGAATGGTGGGTGGTGGATGCTACCGGCTATACGCTTGGACGATTGGCTGCTGAGATTGCCAAGATTCTGCGTGGGAAACACAAACCGAATTTTAGCCCACATTTGGATACTGGCGACTTTGTAATTGTCACTAATTGCGATAAATTTGTTGTGACTGGTGACAAAATGAATACGATGTTCTATTACAGCCATTCGCGCTATCCGGGTGGTTTGAAGACCCGTTCGATCCGAGAGATGCTGGAACGCTTTCCTGATCGGATTATCTTCGAAGCCGTGAAGGGGATGATGCCGAAGACCCGGCTGGGTCGAGCCCAAATGCGAAAACTGCGCGTCTATGCTGGCAGTGAACATCCGCACAGCGCACAAATGCCTAAGACGCTGGAATTCAAGGAGAGCTAAGATGACGCAAACTCGATATATTGAAGCGGTTGGCCGCCGCAAAACTGCAACTGCTCGCGTACGTCTCTATCCCGGTAGTGGCGAGATCGTGGTAAACGATAAGCCCATGAACGCCTATTTTGGCCGAGACTTGGATCGGATGACGCTCCTGCAGCCCTTTGTGCTGACTGGAACAGAGGCTAACTTTAATGTGAGCGTCAATGTGCGCGGTGGTGGGGATAGCGGTCAAGCCGCAGCAGTGCAACTGGGAATCGCCCGGGCACTGTGCGAGTCAGACCTCAATTTGCGACCTGCATTGAAGTCTGCCGGTCTCTTGACCCGCGATGCACGCGCCAAGGAGCGCAAGAAACCCGGTCTCAAGCGCGCTCGTAAGGCACCGCAATACACCAAGCGCTAAAGCAAATCGATATGTGGTTGGTCTAGCATTCTGCTTGGCCAAGCTTTCGGAAAAGGCACCTCCTCTTGGGCAACGACTCAGTGATGGAGGTGTTTGTTTTGGGAGCAAATATTCATGGCCCTGATTGCCCGAACTGGGTTGCTCTTTGTGCCGGCGCTCGATGATGCAGCAAGTCTGCTGATCCGCCAGCAACTACGCCAAGCAGTACCCAATGTGCAGATCCTACACGAGCAAGAAGCACCCAATCAACGCTATTGGTTGGAAGAGTTGTTGCGGCGTTGGTGCGATGAAGCTGAATTAGATTTGATCCTGACAATCGGGGGGACGTTCCCCGCCCCTGGCCCTGTAGCTGCAGATTGTGTACCAGAGGCGACGCTAGCGGTGTTGGAGCGGCTTTTACCTGGCCTGCCTGAGGAGATGCGCTCACAGGCGCGTGAACACTCCATGTTGGCTTTGCTGGATCGAGGAGTGGCGGGTATTCGCGGTCGAACGTTATTAATCAATCTGCCGGAAGGATCAGCTGCAGCGAATTTGTTCCTCAGTGCAGTGAGTGAACTGATCGGCCCCATTTTAGCGCATCTACAGGAACAGGCTACGGCTCCCCGCTTGGCTGATGATCTCGTTGCTCCAGAGGCTGAAGCTTCGGAGCCAACATTACCTGCCCGATCAGAGACCGAGCAACCCACTCCTAATAAGTTGGACCCAGCAGAATTCGCTGCCTTTTTACAACGCAAAAAACAATCGTAAGGGGTGCCCTTGCTTGCTGTGGGTAGATGTGGTGGCTGCATGCTGCTTGTATGGACAGCCCATGAGCCCCAAGCAATTGTGTTGGAGATAGAAGCTTCTTCGAGGAAGTATTCAGCTTCCTCGAAGATAGTTGTGTCAGCAGTTGGCTAGGGATTAAGCCGGGATCAGTGAGGCGCGCTGCTGCTCGATCGTTTGGATCAAGTCGCTGTATGAATCAGCAAATTTTTGTACCCCATCGGCCTCCAGTTCATCGGCAACGTCACTCATAGAGATGCCTAGATCCGCAAGCTGTGTAAAAACCGCTTCGGCCTCTGCTCGCCCCGCAGTGACAGTCTCTGCTACAACCCCGTGGTCCTGAAAGGCTTCTAGCGTTTTAAGTGGCATGGTGTTGACCGTATGCGCACCAATCAGCCCATCGACATAGAGGAGGTCTGGATAGTTAGGATTTTTGGTACTGGTGCTAGCCCACAATGGCCGTTGCAGTTGTGCCCCAGCCGCGGCTAAAGTTTCCCAGCGTTCTCCCTGAAACTTTTCTAAAAACTGATGATAGGCTAGTTTCGCATTGGCTATTGCAGCTTGGCCTTGCAGGGATGCTGGTGCTTGCGGCAACTTAGCTAATTTTTCGTCTACGTTGGTATCGACTCGGCTGATAAAGAAACTGGCGACAGAAGCAATTTGCGCAATAGGTTCGTTCTTGGCTAGACGAGCTTCTAGCCCTTGCAAGTAGGCCTCTTTGACCTCGGCATAGCGCTCTAGGCCGAAGATCAGCGTTACATTGACGTTGATGCCTTCGCTGATCAACTGGCGAATGGCTGGAATCCCTGCTTTGGTGGCCGGTACCTTGATCATGACGTTCGGACGAGCGACCGCTTTGTGCAAGCGCCGGGCTTCGTCAATGGTCGCCTCGGTATCATGGGCAAGATCGGGGGCAACTTCGATGCTGACGTAGCCATCTGCGCTCTTCGTCTGCTCATAAATCGGGCGTAGGACATCCGCCGCTGCTTGAATATCGGCCACGGCTAGGGTGTCGAAGATGGCTTTGGCCGACAGTTCTTGCGCAACCAACTGCTTGAGATCGTCTTTATAGGCTGCGCTTTTGGCAATCGCTTGTTGGAAGATGGTCGGGTTGGAAGTGACCCCAGTGACCCCGGCCTCGACCATCCGTTGTAATTCGCCATCTCGTACCATGCCGCGTTCAATGTAATCAAGCCAAATACTTTGGCCTAAAGTTTGCAATGATTGAATTCGGTTCATCTTTTTCTCCTTTGAGCGATGAATTATTAACCGACAAAGTGTCACCATTGACACTCGTCTTTCGAGTATTATAGCTGTTTTATAGGCGAAAGAAAAGCATTTGTGCATACCCCCAGGGTTTTGGAGCGCAGCGTCTGGGGCGAAGCCAACCCTTACGGTTGACCACTCAGTGATTGCGCCTGTTTTGCAGCTGCGTGGCTTTGAAAAGAGGGATAGACCAGTGCTTCAATTTTGTGGTTTGACAAAAATTAGAAAGCACGGTACTATATTTTTTGTAGTGGAAGCTACTGCGATTGCAACGATTCTGCGCTAAAACAATGGTTATCATCCACAATGGCTGAGGGGCCGATTGGGGAGGACGATTAGAGCTAGCGTAAAGGAGAAATAATGGCAAAGCCAATTGAAGTGACCGACCAAACTTTTGACGAACAAGTAATCAACTCTGATAAGCCAATTCTGGTAGATTTCTGGGCCGAATGGTGTGGTCCATGCAAAATGATCGCCCCAGTTTTGGAAGAATTAGCGGTCGAGTTGGATGGTCAACTGGTAATCAGCAAGTTAAATGTCGATCACAATCCCGATACATCTCAAGCATTTGGGGTTTTGAGCATTCCGACCCTGTTGGTCTTTAAGAACGGCGAACCAGTGGATCGGATTGTGGGCTACCAACCCAAGCCCAAGCTCTTAGCACGCCTGCAACCCCATTTGAGCTAATCTTTGGGATTGTTTTAGCTAAGCTGCAACATACAACAACGTCCCGAACTCTGATATGTTCGGGACGTTGCGCGTTTAGCTCTCACTATGGTGAAGGGCAATTTATGATATAATTTCTGTATCAATTCTCACAAAACACTAAATTCATAGGAGTTCAGCTATGAGCGAACTGACCAAGATCGTGCTCACCGAGCAAGATATGCCCACCCATTGGTATAACATCAATGCCGACTTGCCGGCTGCTGGTGTCAACTTGCCGCCACCACTCCACCCTGGCACCGGTCAGCCCATCGGCCCGGCAGATCTTGCTCCGCTTTTCCCAATGGCCTTGATCGAACAAGAGGTCAGCACCGAGCGCTACATCGAGATTCCCGATGAGGTCCAAGATGTCTACCGTCTATGGCGACCGACGCCGCTCTATCGTGCCTATAATTGGGAGAAAGCACTGGGCACACCGGCGAAAATTTATTATAAATACGAAGGAGTAAGTCCGGCCGGTAGCCACAAACTCAATACCGCCGTGCCTCAAGCCTATTACAACATGAAAGCAGGCGTCAAGCGGTTAACCACCGAGACCGGCGCCGGGCAATGGGGCAGTGCGCTGGCTTTTGCTTGTCAATGCTTTGGCATCGAATGCAAAGTCTACATGGTCAAAGTAAGCTATGAGCAAAAGCCTTATCGCAAGTTATTGATGCAGACCTGGGGGGCAACGGTCGTGCCCAGCCCCAGCGACCAAACCAATGCCGGTCGGCAGATTTTAGCCATGGACCCGAACAGCACCGGCAGCTTGGGGATTGCGATTTCTGAGGCCGTCGAAGAAGCAGCGACTCGCGAGGATACCAAATACGCCCTGGGCAGTGTGTTGAATCATGTTTTGTTACATCAAACGGTCATCGGCCAAGAAGTGATTAAACAATTGGAATTGATTGGGGCTGACTGGCCAGATGTGGTCGTGGCTTGTACCGGTGGTGGTAGCAACTTTGGTGGTCTTACCTTCCCCTTTGTGCGCGAAAATGTGATCAATGGCAAGAAAGCGCGGATTGTGGCGGTTGAGCCCGCCGCAGCTCCCAGCCTCACTCGCGGCGTGTATGCCTACGATTTTGGTGATACAGGCAAAATGACACCGCTGCTCAAGATGCACACACTCGGTCATGAATTTGTTCCGGCCCCAATTCACGCTGGTGGCTTGCGCTACCATGGGATGAGTGCCCAGGTGAGCGCCCTCAAAGAGGCCGGCTTGATTGAAGCAGTGAGTGTAGGCCAACGGGCTATTTTCGATGCAGCCGTGGGCTTTTCGCGTGCAGAAGGGATTCTGCCCGCGCCAGAGTCTTCACATGCGATCGCAACTGCGCGTGAAGAGGCACTACGCTGCAAAGAGAGTGGCGAAGCCAAAACCATTGTGTTTAATTTGGGTGGCCATGGCCATTTTGATCTGGGAGCTTACGAATCCTACTTTACTGGACGGCTTGTCGATTATGAATACCCCAGCGAAGCCATCCAGCAGAGCTTGGCCTCGTTGCCACAAGTTAATGAGTAAAGGTTAGCCCTTGTTCCACAATCATCAAGGAGGCGAAGGCTTCCTTGATGATTTTCTCCTCTGTTGTTCAGTCCACAACGCTAGAGTTGCTAACGACGACGGCTGCGAGTGCGGGGTTGTACGGTTCGCTCACGCTCAAACAGCGCTTCGATTAACAACAAAACTAGCACAATGATTCCATCTAACAAGATCACAAAGAACAGGGCACTGGTGACCAGCTCCAGCACTGGCGTCAACCAGGCGAGCCCGGCGGTGAGGGGTGTAATTGGCAGGCCGATCAATAAATAGGCCAGCGCAATGACGACCAGATAGAGCAGTAGTGGCTTGAGTGGTTCACGATCACTGGGGCTGGGCATCATCGCATTGGCAACGGCAAAGATCAGATACGCCCAGAGCGCGCCATCGGCGGTACCCAACGCTCGCCAAAATGCGATCAAGCCCTCGAGCCACTGGCCGGATGTTAAGATCATTGTGACGCGGTCGACGGCAAAAATCTGGTAACCAATCCAAACGATGACCGCCGAGCCAGCCAGTAGTGGTGCCAGCCCAACCAAGCTATCTTGCCACAGAGCGCCGCGCTGCACGGTCACGCTGCCTAGGCCAATACGCTTGCCCTTGACTTGGGGCCATACTCGAAATTTCCCTGTTTTAAGGCCGAGTAAGCGGGCCGCAAACCAGTGTGCCGATTCATGCAATAAAATCCCCGGCAGGAGCACCAAAAAGAGGATCAGCGGAGCAAGTTTTTCCTCACGAGTTAGGGATAGGCTAACCCGCTGAATGGCAAAACTGACTTGAGTACTTAGCCAAGCCAATACCAAGAGAGTCGCTGCCAACAGCCCCAGAACGGATAGCCCTTCGCCCATGTTTGCCATCTTCACAGGTGATCAGGGTTGTGCCGGCTCTAAGTTATAGGTCAAGCTCTCGATCAACCAACAATTCCCTTGCTTGAGCAGCGTCCAGCGGTCACCTGCTGGAGAAATCTCATCGCCGATGTTGGTCGTCGCGGTTACTACAGCTTGTGTGCCGGTGATTTCGATGGTGAGGTCGGCGGGGACAGCTTGTGAAGGCGCTCCGGGGAAAACGGTGCGCACGTAGCGGTGACGGATGGCATCTTTGTCTAGCCAGAATTGATCGTCCGTCGTGTCCTGTGGCGTATTTTTGGCATTGGCGACAAAACTGCTATCGCTCCACAGGGCCATGAGTGGGATGATCTCTTGCTTGACGACTAATTCGCCTTCTGCAAGTAAGACCGCTCGGATCGCCTCTGCGTCGTCACTATCGGCTGCAAGGGGCAACGTACAAGAACCTACTGGAGGTGGTGGTGTACTGGCGAAAGGGACGGAACATGCACTCAAAGAAAGCAAAACAAACAGCACGACGCCAGTGCGGCACCACGGGATAAACCATTGCTTGAGAGCAAGTGGCGCTCGTCGTGATTGTGTCGATTGCAACCGGACCAACACTGTTCTCCTGACCGTGATGCTTTGGAACCCTGTCGTAACTCAAGGCTCGTTCGCTGATGAGGGCGAAAGACCTTGAGCGTTAGACTGCCTGAGTAAACAACTGGCGAACAAATTCAGCCTGCAAGGCCAGGGTCTCTTCAGTGGTTCCATAACGACCAGTAGTGACTTTGAAGAGCACAATGCCATCTTCTATACGGCGGCGGTCATCCGGGAAGAGATAGAAGTAATACGCAATCTGTTCAGTCGGCTCTGTGTCTCCGGCAAAGGTCTTGGTCGCTTCGATCCATAAACCATATAGCTCACCACCATTCCCCAGGGTTACGGCTTGCGAGCCCAAGTTGTATTGCCAACCATCGGCATCGTAACAAATATCGGGAGCATGGAACGGTTGGGAACTGCGTCCCCCGATCATCGTCAGCCAGAGATATTGTCCCGCACTGTTGTAATAGAGCCGCTGCACATATTGCTCGGGATCCAACAAGATCATCACTTCTTGATTGGTTTCGGGTACTTCTTCGCCATGCCAATCGCCAACCGTTAGGGGAACGCTGGTGAGGTCCACATCCAGATCAAAACGCGTATTGGCAACAACTGTACGTTCGCGGTCGGTACGCTGCCAGAAGTCTAGATCTGCGATATAGGTCTGGGGGTCTGCCAATTCAACCGCTGATTGTTTGCCAAAGGCCGGGACTAGATCGGGCAGATAGACGATGAGCGCGCCAACGAGCAGCAAAGCTGCCAGCAGAAAGTTGCGAATAACCGTAGTGGATTGACTTGACATGAGTGATTACTCAGATAACCTCCAAGCGAAAAGTACGGGCTTGTAAGAGGCGAGTGAGTGGGAACATCAATAGTAGCACGCCAAGGAAAAAGAAGATCCCGGAATAATCATGGTAATAGGTAAAGGCTGCATCTGCACCATAGGCTCTAGCAACGAATAGCAGTGAGCCCACTCGGAGGATATTGCCCAAAAAGGCGAGCGGCACAGCCATCAATATCAGGGTCAAACGTCCCCACAACGGGCCCTCGAGCAAGTAGGCGGCCAGTGTCATCAGTGAGAGCAAGGAGATCATCGAGTTGATGCCGCTGCACTGCGCACCAATGATCATTTCGGCATTGGGTAAGGTGACCGAGTTGCCGATGATCGTAACGTCGAGGCCCAAGAACTGCACCATATTCCCCGCACAGACGCCGGTAAACATGGCCAAGGGCAGCGTAATGCGATCCAGCAGGGGTAAGGGCACCATCAATGCCAAATAAGCGATGGGAAAGATCAACTTCTGCAAGATGGTCCGGCCTGCGAAATACCAGACGAGCCCGAAAATCAACCCAATCATGGCGAAGGCGGCCAGGTAATACGCTCGTTCCGCCATAAAATAGAGATAGCCTACCAGTGCTATCCCAGTCCACCCAAGACCGGCTAGCTCTCCACTTTTGGGGGAGCGATCGATGGTTTTGTCATTGCGCAGCCGTTGGATTGCCAAGAAGATCGATACGAGTGGCACTAGAAGACCATGACTGTAATAGTCATTGCTCATCCATTCGCCCCATAGCCAACGCCAAACCGGAGTTGTGAGCACAAAAAACAACAAAACAATGGCGGCTGGGAAAGCCACAGAGTGGAGGGAAAGCTGCTTCATGCCTTAATCTTACAACAAAACGGAGAAACCAGAACGGGACGTGTACCAGGATGACGAGCCTAGAATACCATTTCTCCGCCTACACGTCAAACAGGGGCTGAAAATAGGTGTATCCACGGCAATTTACTACTGTCAACCTTAAGGCTCATTTCCGGGGAAGATCAAGGTCTGATGAGGAGGCCACGTTAGATAGACGGTTTGCCCCACAGACGGCTCTGGTTCCAGCCGTCCACTCTGGGCAAAGACCACAAAATCGGTACCATTGGCCAGATAGACGTGATAATTGAGGCTTGCGCCCTGATAGGCGATCTGGTGTAAGGTGCCGCTGAGCACAAAGGGGCTGTCGGGCGGGGTAAGGCTGAGAAAGACATTTTCGGGCCGCACTGCCCAAGTAACGGGCTGATTGAGCGCCAGGGCAGCGGGCAGAGCGGGCGGGATGATCCCTTGCACAGATTCACCGGTCTCAATCCGAATGGTCACTGTCTGGTCAGTTAGGCTAGAGACGATCCCGTTTTGTAAATTGGCCTCGCCTAGAAATGAGGTAACAAAGCAACTGCGGGGCTGCTCATAGACTAAACGCGCTGGGCCACTTTGGATAATCTGCCCGTGATTCATCACGGCGATGCGATCGGCCAGCGTTAAGGCCTCTTCTTGGTCATGCGTGACAAAAATGGTGGTGATGGCCAAGCGTTGTTGTAATTCGCGCAATTCTACTTGCATCGCCAGCCGTAATTTTTTATCGAGTGCGGCGAGTGGCTCATCAAGCAAAAGCACACTCGGCTCAGTGACGATGGCTCGTGCGAGGGCCACGCGCTGCTGTTGTCCGCCCGAAAGCTCATTGGGGCGGCGTCGCTCAAATCCACCGAGTTGCACAAGTTCCAACACGTCGGCGACGCGGCGGCGAATCTCCGCAGTCGGTAGGCGGCGACTTTCCAAACCAAAAGCAATATTTTCGCCCACTGTGAGATGGGGAAAGAGCGCATAGTTTTGAAAGACAAAGCCAATGTTTCGGTCATAGGGTGGAATGCCCACCATCTCACGTCCACCAATGGTGATCGTCCCATGCTGCGGTTCGAGCAGACCAGCGATCAAGCGGAGGATGGTTGTTTTGCCACTGCCGCTCGGCCCGAGCAAGGCGAAAAATTCGCCGCGCTCAACCGTTAGTGACACCTGATCCACCGCGATCACCTCGCGATAGCGATAGGTAACTTCGTTTAATTGCACATCATTCATGCAAGGTTATCCAATCGTATGGGGACTAGCGTAACGGTAACTCCCGCCCAACCAGCAAAACGAGTAGGGCCGAAAGCAAAAAGACAATGGTCGAGATGGCATTGATCTCCGGGGTGAAACCTGTACGGATCGCCGAATAGATTTCGACTGGCAAGGTAGAGACTCCAGGTGGGGCTAGAAAATAGGAGATCACAAAGTTGTCGAATGAGACCACAAAGGCAAAGAGGGCCGCTGCAACTATGCCGGGCAATGCCAATGGCAGCGTAATGCGCCAGAAGACCCGCCAAGGACGAGCACCGAGCGTGGCGGCTGCCTGGGCTAAGGCTGGGTCTACGCCAGTCAGACGCGCGCTGATCACCAAAATGGTATAGGGCAACTGCACGGTCACATGGCCCAAATAGAGGGTCAGCAAGCTGCGGGGAATGCCCAGCCAGAAGAAGAGCATCAGCAGGGCCACCGCCAAGATCAGCCATGGAATCGTGATCGGTGGGATCAAGAGCGCTTGGAGCACTTGCTTGCCACGGAACGAATAGCGGGTTAAGGCTAGCGCAGCTAGAATGCCGAGCGCCGTGGCGGTCAGTGCGGTGAGGCCGGCCAGGATCAGGCTGTTGAGCGTGGCTGCAATCAAACGTTGGTTCTGGGCGAGGCGCTCAAACCACACCAAGTCGAAGACGAGCGGCAGGCTGTTGAGCTGCGATCGATTGAAGGCCATGAGCATCATGACCAGAATCGGCGCATAAAGAAAAAGCAACGCGGCCGCCAAGTAGAGCCGGAACAAGGTGGTAGTAGTGCGCTGTGAACCGAGCATGAAAATTATTCCCGCACCAGCGGAGGGGCAATCAAGCGGGCGGTGAGGGCCATCAGCCCGACCACAATCAGCAGTAGAATGAACGCTAGCGCCGCACCCAAGGGCCAGTTAAAGACTTGAACGAATTGATCTTCGATCACAGTACCGAGGACCGTGCCCGCCCGGCCCCCCAGCAGTCGCGGCTCGACAAACGAGCCAATCGCCGGGATAAAGACCAACACGGTACCAGCCAAGACCCCCGGCATGCTCAAGGGCAGCGTAATCCGCCAGAAGGTGCGCCAGGCCCGAGCGCCCAAACTGGCTGCGGCTTCGAGTAAGCGGTCATCGATGCGATCGAGCGCTACATAAATGGTCAACACCATGTAGGGCAAATACGCATGAACTAGCCCAAGGATGACGGCGGGATAAGTATACAGCAGGCTGAAGTCGGCCGGGCCGCCTAGCCACCGCACCACATAGTTGATGATCCCGCCGCGCCCCAAAACGACGATCCAGGCGTAGAGGCGGATCAGCGAGTTGCTCCAGAAGGGGACGATGACCAACAGAAAGAAGGCCGTTTGCCAGCGGCCCTTCACATGTTTAGCCAATGCATAAGCCAGTGGGTAGCCCAGGATCAGACAACCCAGGGTGGTGTAAAAGCCCATCAACAGGGCTTCAAGCGTCAGCCGACTATAGAAGCTGCGAGAAAAGAAGCGGGTATAGTTCTCAAAGGTAAAGTAGATTTGCCGCTCGCCGAAGGGTACATCATTCAGAAAGCTGAAATAGAGCATCAGCC
The DNA here is from genome assembly GCA_964568485.1 of uncultured Caldilineaceae bacterium. Lineage (GTDB taxonomy): Bacteria > Chloroflexota > Anaerolineae > Caldilineales > Caldilineaceae > CFX5. The sequence continues at coordinate 23,197 of CAZMRA010000036.1, forward strand.
CGAGCGGCAAAAACCCGAACAGCAGCAACCAAAGATAGGCAGGCGCCAGGAGCGCAAAGAGTTGACGGGCTCGTGCATTCATAGTTGCCTCATTCGGCTTGCGCTTTGACCTCTTGCCACAATTCTACCCATTGCTCGCGCACATCCGCCGGGGTGTTGGTGATAAA
>CAZMRA010000036.1:23373-25299 GCA_964568485.1 uncultured Caldilineaceae bacterium
GGCGGTCGGCAACGGTCGGGTCCTCGAAAACCGTCCGTGTGAACGAATCTTCGGGCATCTCGGCCAGCACCAGCGGATTGGCTGGTACAGGCGCGCCGGCGCGTTGATCCCACTCAACATAGAATTCGGGGCTGTTCATAAATTCGATCCAAGCCAGCGCCATTTCCACATTCGGCGCCCCGGTTGGGATGGCCCAGGCGTCGATCCAGCCGATGGCGCCTTCTTCGGGAATGACAAACTCTACAGGCAGCTCAAAGGCGTTTTGCGCACGTGCGGTGGAACCACTCCAATAGACACCGAGCGTGATTTCTCCGCTGGAGAAGAGGCGGTTGAATTCATCTTCCGATTGCCAGAGCGCCCGGACATTGGGCATCAACTCGCTCAGCTTGGCTTCGATCGCATCCAAATCTTCAGGTTGATTGGCCGGTTCGATGCCCGCAGCCAGTGCAGCAAAGATCACGGCATCTTCGTAGTTGTCCTCAAACCCGACCTGCCCGGCGTATTGGGGATCCCACAAGGCATTGAGCGAATTGATCCCGTCGGGGAAGACTTCGCGATTGTAGACCAGCGAAGTGGCACCCCACGCCCACGGTACGCCGTAGACCGCACCGTCGTGGTTTAGCTCGGGCAATTCTTTGAAGGTATCGGGCAGTTCCGCCCAAACTGCCAGTTGCGTGACGTCGATTGGTTGAAAGAGTCCATCGGCAACCGCAGGCGGCACATAGGCAATGTTGGGCAGAACAACATCATAGGTGCCTGGGCTGGTGCGCAATTTTGTCAACAGTTCATCTTCGGAATTGAAATAATCGTGAACAACTTCGACATTGTAGCGCTCTTCAAACAGTTCGATTGCCCAGGGCTCATCCGATCCATAGCCTTGCCAGTTGAGCACATGCAATTGGGTGGGAGCGGGTTGATCTGCAGCTGCTGGCTCACTCGTTGTCGCCGCAGGTTGGATCGGCATTCCCGTGCAAGCTACTAGCAGAAGCACGGTGAAAAGCATGACCAGACGCAGTTTCATTCATCTCTCCTTTGGGTGATTCGATCAGGATAAGGGGCAAGTGTGCAGTATACACTATGGTAAGTGGGCCCTCAAATTTGTTGACAATCCGGTACAGCGTTCTTTAAGAAAGGGGCAAAAAGCGGATCGTAGCCCTCGCTTGGTGGCTGCCAAGTAAATGGCCTCGCAGGTAACAAACCTGCGAGGCCACGAACAACTACTGATTCCTTGCGCCTACGCTAGGCGCTAACGGTTATTGAACACCCGCAGCGCGAGGCGTATCCTCTACGAGGCGCACCAAAATCAAGGGCAAGTAGATCGGCCCATCGTTAATGGTGCCCGCTGACCCGTCGTCGGGATCCAGATAGTCTGGAATACCGTCGCGGTCGCTATCCACAGCGTCGCTAGGATTGCCATCGCCATTGGGATCTGGTTGTTCGGTGATGGTCGGTTTGAGATCGCCATCATCGTCCGGGTCCAGATAATCTGGCTTCCCGTCAAAGTCGGTATCGCGTGCATCGCTCGGATTGCCATCCCCATTCGGGTCGGGGCGCTCATAGCGAGTAAGCACACTGTCGCCGTCATCGTCCGGGTCTAGATAGTCTGGTGTGCCATCATTGTCCGTGTCCGGGCAATCCGGGTAGTTCGGGCATTCGTGTTTCGTGTATACCGTATCGCCGTCATCGTCCGGATCCAGATAGTCGGGTGTGCCATCGTTGTCCGTATCCGGGCAATTCGGGTAGTTCGGGCATTCATTCTTGGTTGGGATGCCGTCGCCATCATCGTCCGGATCCAGATAGTCGGGTGTGCCATCGTCATCGGTATCCGGGCAATTCGGGAAGTTCGGGCATTCGTCCTTGGTCGGGATGCCATCACCGTCATCATCCGGATCTTGATAATCTGGGGTCAGATCATCATCCGTATTC
>CAZMRA010000037.1:0-8545 GCA_964568485.1 uncultured Caldilineaceae bacterium
GGTGGTGTCGCACTGGTCGGCGGTGACTTCTAGCCCCGCTTTGGATTGATAGACAATACCCGCTTCGTTCCAATCGGGGGCAAGGGCCGAATTGAGCGCGGGGATATCATGGAAATCGCCGCCATTGACGTTGATGACCGACAAGCCCAAATTCGGACGCTCTTGTTCGTCAAAGCGGCTCAAGATGCTGTTGTGCATCGCTTTGATCGCGGCTTCTTGCTCTTCCGAAAGCCCGCTCGGCATAGAGCCCAGCAACTCATCGACGGAGACACACATATCATTGCGCCCCAAGTCGCGGCATTTGTATGTATCGAGCAACCGGCTAAAGACGATCCATTGCCCATCTGGGCTCCATTTCGGCGCACTGAACAGATTCTGCTCGCTGAAAATTTTGCGCTCGCCACTGCCATCGGTATTGATCAAATAGATGCCGCTCTCGCCGCCCCCACGCGTAAAGACCACTTGGCTGCCGTCCGGGCTAATCGCTGGGTCATAGCCGTAGGTCAGTGAGCGCAAGGTTCCGGTGGCGAGATTGTAATAGTAGAAGAGGCCGCCGTTGCCAGTGCTAAACACTAGGGACCCGCGTAGTCCAGTGGACGCTGTCGTGGTGCTGGCCGCTGTGATGCTCGTTGCCGCGCTGGTGGGGGATGCCGCCGGAGTGGCCGTGCTCGCGGCAGTGTCCGTTGCTTCCGTCACCGGCGTGGCTGTGGCTGCGGGGGTAGCAGTTGCCGCTGGTGTTGATGTGCTCTGGGTCGCTGTCGCGGAGCGGATATAGGTGGCGTTCACCCAGCCGATGCTGCCATCTTGCAGGGCTACCTGGGCCCAATTGCCATCGGCGTTATAGCCCAACACCCAAACCTGCTCATCGCGGGCGAGAATGCTCACAATGGCTTGGTTTGCCCCTGGGCCGCTGCGCACATTCAGCTCTGCCGATACCACGGTATAGGTGCCGCTCGTTGCTGATTGTGTAGCCGCTGAACTGGTAGTGGCGGTTGGCTCGCTGCTGGCCGGTACTGCACTCGGCGTCTCGGTGACAGCCACGGACTCGGTGAGCGCAGCGGTCGGTGAGAGCGGCGTAGTCGTAGCTGGCGATGTTGCGGACGGCGTGGCTGTAGCGACGGGTTCCAATACACTGCCCAGCTCTTCCTCGGAGGCTACGGGCAGATTCATCACGCCGAAGATGACCAGCTCCTCGACAGCCATCCAGCCCTGGATTGACGACGAATACTCGTCCGATGACCACATCAGCACCCAATCGCCTTCGGGCGTGCGGGCGCTGGCCTCGATGGCTTCGCCGGGTTGCAAGGTGGCAATCGAGCGACCTGCAGGCTGTTCCCGTACGGATGCCCCGCGCGTACTTACAATGCCGACTTTGGTCTGCGCTGCCCAGGCGACGCCATTGCTGCTGACGAGCAAGGCCAAAATGAGTGCAACGATGCCAAATCGAGTGCCAAGGTTGATGATTCTATGTTGAGAGCCGCTGCGTGGGCTCATGAAAACGTTCATAACTCTTTTCCTATTGAGCAATTGCTCCAAGTCAACTCACCTGAATGGCCCAGCGATTCCCGCTGAGCGAGAATGAGAAAGCGATCTGGCAGCAGGTCGACGTAATTCGCAGATGCCCTGCTGCCGCTCACTCGCTTAACCGCCTGCGCGGGGAGGGCCACCGGGGCCGCCACCGCCGAAGGGATTGTCTTCTTCGACGTACGAGGCAACGGCGCCCGCGACGTGATCGCCTTCTTGCAACTCGGTGGATTGCACCACGGTCCACTCGCCCTGGACTGCGCCCGGGGTCACCGTGATGACGGTAGATTGCCCATCGCGCACCCGTGTGAGCGTAGTTGTGCCATTCTCGCGGTTGAGCGCGGTTGTGGGCACTAGCCAGCCGCCGGTCAATTCGCTATTGACAAATTCGGCCACGGCGGTCATATCTGGGCGCACCCCACGCAGATCCTCATCGGTCAAACGGATGGTGACGGTATAGTTGATCACGTCACTGGTGCCGCCACTGACCGGCGCAATGCGCATCACTTCACCTGTAAATGAACGGCTCAACAGCGCATCAATGGTGATCTCGGCGACTTGGCCGATTTCGATTTCAGCAATATCAACTTCGGCAACTTGTACCGGCAATTCTAACGCATTCAAATCTGCTAAGATCGCCACCACGCTGCCTGCTGCCAATTGCTGTCCAACCACTGCGTCGAGCTGGATAATTGTGCCGCTGATCGGCGCGGTGACCTGCGCTTTTTGGAGATTGGCGTGGGCCTCTTCAAGATCAACCAATGTCCGCTGCAATTCGATCTCCGCCGCTTGGATCTCCAGCTCGGTCGCGCCGCGATCCAGGTTGGCAAGAGCGGCTTGGGCGCTGGCAACTTCGGCCTCGGCGCTTGCCAAGTCGGCTGGGAGCGGTTGCGCCAGCAGGTCATCGAGTTGTTGCTGCGCCTCTTGGGCGCTGCTCAGCGCCGATTGAATGTCGGATTGGCTAGCCCCTTCCGTGGCGATGATGTAATCGGCCTTCACGCGTTCGTATTCAACCGTGGCATCTTGTAGGGCGGCGGCTTGGCTGGTCATGCCCGAGTCGTTGGCCCAGGAAACGCGGTCATATTCGCGCTGGGCTGCTTGGAGGGCAATCTCGGCCTTTTTCAGATCCGCAGCGAGTTGAGTCTGTTTGGCCTCGCTTATGGGGGCCGTGAGTTCGCGATAGAGCGCCCAGGCTGAACTGACTCGAGCGCGCGCTGCCGCCAATTCGGCTTCGGTCGCCCCGGCCTGAACACTGGCGAGTTTGGCCTCAGCGGCGCGCAGATTAGCCTCGAGTTGTGCTCGTTCGTTGTCATCTGCAGGCTCCATCAACTGGGCAAGCGTCGTTTTGTTGGCGTCAAAGCTCAGTTGGGCGCGGCGTAACGCACGCTCAAGATCGGTCGTGTCAAGGAAGAGCAAGTTGTCTCCGGCGGCAATCTCATCACCTGCTTGGTAATGAACCTGGCTAACCACGCCCCCGCTTTCCAGTACAACATAATGTTGACGGCTCAGGGCAATATTCCCGGCGGCACTCACCCGCCCGATGGCACTATCCGCGGCGCGAATGGCAACCGTCGCAGGCAGCGACTCGGCAGGGAGGCTCGCGGAACGTTGCGGAGCCATCGGCCCGGTCAAAAGGCTGTTGCCAGTCCACCATTGATAGCCGAACAGCCCGACAACGCCGACAACTATCAGAATGGCAAGCCATTTCAAAAAACGTCGCATAATTTCTTAACTCCCTCTGATACCGACTCCGGTTTTGGCGGATCGGCTTATTCGTACCGTAGGGCCTCGATTGGGTCGAGACGGGTCGCTCGTAATGCTGGGTATAGGCCAAAAACGAATCCACAAGCGGTGCAGACGCTCAAGGCCAAGATCAAGGCCGAGTTCTCGAAGATTAACTGGAAGCCAAAGCCGGGGATACGAGCGATTAGCGCACCCACCCCAAAACTCAGCCCCATGCCAACCAAGCCACCTAAGAAACAAAGCACTAAGGCTTCAATCAAAAATTGCAACAAAATGTCGCTATCGTGCGCGCCAAGGGCCTTGCGCAGACCAATCTCTTTGGTGCGTTCGGTGACGGAGACGAGCATAATGTTCATGATGCCGATGCCCCCCACCAACAGACTTACCGCACCGATGCTGCCTAAAAAGACCGTCAACGTGGCGGTGACGCTACTGGCAAATTCCAGTAGGCTGGCTTGGTTGAAGATGGTAAAGTCGTTGCGGTCGCTGGCCTTGAGCCCGTGGCGCAGTCGCAATGTCTCCTCAACCCGCTTTTGCGCCTGATCCATTAGATCGGCTGATTTAACTTGCAGTGTGATGGCGCTCACCGTTAAGGTACCGCGATAGCGGGGCGCCGGGAAAAGTCGGCCTTGGGCCACCGTTAAGGGAACAAAGGCTTGATCATCATTGCTGCCAAAGCCCTGGCCGCCGGTCGCGGTCAGCACGCCAATCACCGTGAATAACTCGTTGCCAATGCGCAGCGGCTGTCCGATAGGATCGGTGCGACCATACAATTCGCTGGCCACGTTGGAGCCTATCACCACCACTTTGGCCCAATCGTCCACCGCCTGGTCATCGAAGAAGGTGCCAGAGGCCACGGTTAAATTGTTCGCCGCAGCATAAGTGGGCGTTACACCCACCACTTGGCTTTGGAGACTATTTTCGCCGTGGACCAGTGTGGCTTGGCTGCCATACTGAGGGGCGACCATCTCCAATTCGGGATGAGTTTGGGCATCGGCTAGAGCTTCAGCGTCGCCGATGGTCAACGTATTAGCGCTAGCGCTGATCGTCAACTTATTGACGCCTTGGCTTTGGATGTCTGCCGTGATCGATGCGGACGCACCCGCGCCAATGCCCATGGTGATTAACACCGCGGCCACGCCGATGATGATGCCCAACATGGTCAATGAAGAGCGCAGCTTATTGGCAAGAATACTGTCTAAGGCTACCCGGAAATAACGCAGAATCTTCATGCAGCGGCCTCCATGCGCTGGCTTGGCCGATCGCCGATAATGGCCCCATCGCTGATCGTAATGATCCGCTCCGCCCGCTGGGCCACGGTCATATCATGCGTGACGACCACCAGCGTCATCCCTTGTTGATGCAGGGTGTCGAAGAGATCGAGGATCTCGGCGCTGGTTTTGGTGTCGAGCGCCCCCGTTGGTTCGTCGGCCAACAACAAGCTGGGATTGTTGACCAAGGCACGCGCAATGGCCACCCGCTGTTGCTGCCCACCCGAAAGCTCGTCTGGCTTGTGATGCATCCGTTCAGCCAGCCCCACTTTGGCCAGTGCCTCAGCGGCCATGCTCTTGGCTTTGCGGGCAGGCGTGCCAGCATAAAAGAGCGGCAATTCAACTTGCCGTTGGGCCGTGGTGCGGGCCAACAAATTAAAGCGTTGAAAGACAAAGCCAATCTCGCGGTTGCGCAGATCAGCCAGTTGACTTTTGCTGAGTCGGCTGACTTCTTGCCCGCGAATGTGATAGGTGCCATCGGTGGGGCGATCGAGCAGGCCGATCAAGTTCATCAATGTACTCTTGCCGGAACCACTGGCACCGATGATGGCCACATATTCGCCCACGGTAATGCGCAGCGAAATCCCGCGCAGCGCATGAACTTCCACCTCGCCCATTTTGTACACTTTGGTAATGTTGTGCATTTCAATGACAGCGGGTGCTTGCTTGTCTCGGCCGGATGCACCTGTTTGGGCCACTTGATTTGGGTTTAATCCATGCTCTTCCAATTCACCCTCCTGTAATCTATCGACCTGCACTGCTTGGTTCACTGTATCAAAATGATCCAAGCCGAGCTAGTGAGTACAATCATATAACATGTGAATGTTTTCACAACAACTGATGAGTTTGCTCATTGTCTGCCACTCAGCATGCCTGCTATCATAGGAGTTATGAATCGTCCTAAAGCGTTAACAACAACCCATATGGTTGAATCGTCCGCCGAACATGTTGAGCCGGGCTTGCTGCTCATCTTTCGCACGGTGGTCTGTATTCAATTGGGCTTGGTGCTGCTCCATTTGGGCACCCTTTTGTTGTCCCCGCTGCGTACCCTCAGTTTCGAGGCGGGGCAAATGGGCTGGCGGACGTTATTTGGTCTCGCCTGGACGGGGGTATTGACGCTCTATCTCTTTGCCAAACCATGGCAGGTGCGGCTGGGGCGTTGGTACTTGCCACTAGCTTTGTTGATCGCGACCATTTGTACATACGTGGACTTTTATTGGGGGTTGCAAGAGGTCTTCGTCTTGCTTGCCGATCAGCAACCCGGGCCGGACACGAGCGGGGCATTTCGGCTTTCCGTGCTGTTGAGTGTCGGCGGTTGGATGCTCTTGGTAGGGTTGTTGACGCCACTGGTGATCATCGCCAGCCAATATCCGCTGCGCTTCGTCGTCGGATATGTGATCCTCATTGCTGGTGGCGAATTAGCCAGTTACTTGATCCTCGATGGTTGGACCGCAGGCGGCCGCGACTTGGTTGAACCGGTCTTTGTTGGAGTGACTGTGATCCACAGCGTGATCTTTGGCTTGATTGGCTATATTGTCAACCGGATTATGCGCGCCCAACGCCAGCATCGCCAGGCATTGGCGGCGGCGAATCTCCAGTTGGCGCAACACGCGGCTACCCTCGAACAGTTGACAGTCAGCCGAGAACGCAATCGTTTGGCGCGGGAATTGCACGACACGTTGGCTCATACCCTCAGCGCGGTCGCCGTGCAATTAGAGGCGGTTGATAGTGCCTGGGAGAGCAATCCCACCAAAGCCCGCGAGTTGTTGGTCAAATCGCTGGGACAAACCCGTAGCGGCTTGACGGAAACCCGGCGCGCTTTGCAGGCGTTACGCGCCTCTCCTTTGGAAGATCTCGGCTTGGCGTTGGCCATCCGCGCGCTGGCCGAATCAACGGCCAAACGGGCGGGATTACACCTGCAGATCGCAATGGACGAGCTGGAGCCATTATCCTCCGAAGTGGAACAGCAGATCTACCGGATTGCCCAAGAAGCGTTGATGAATGTCTTCAAGCACAGCGCGGCTTCCACGTTGCGAGTGGAGCTGCGCCAGCCTAATGGGCTGTTGACCTTGCTGATTGAAGATGATGGCCGTGGCTTTGTGCCGGATGCCACCGCTCAGCCAGTGGTTGAGCAGGGTCATTATGGTTTAAGTGGGATGCGCGAGCGCGCCGAGTTGATAGGTGCAGCATTGGAATTTATCCCGGTGCGGCCCCAGGGCACACGGGTACACCTCTCGCTGCGCGAAGGGGCAGTATGATCCGCATTGTTTTATGCGACGATCAAGAGATCGTCACCGAAGGCTTGCAGTTGATCCTCAGCACCGTGGCTGGGTTGAAAGTGGTTGGTATCGCCCACGATGGCGCAGAAGCGATCGAGCTGGTCGCCAAAGAGCAGCCTGATCTCGTGTTGATGGATTTGAAAATGCCCATCATGAATGGCATTCAAGCCACGCAACAGATCCGTGAGCGCTTTCCGGAAACCCGCATTTTGGTGCTGACCACCTATGATGACGATGAATGGCTCTTCGACGCCATTCGGGCTGGCGCGGCGGGCTATCTGCTCAAAGATACGCCACGCGAGCAATTGATCGCCGCCATCCGCGGGACAGCGACTGGCGCCACTCATGTCGATCCGGCGGTGGCGGGCAAATTATTTACCCATATTGCCCAACCCGGGCGTCCATCCAACCACAGCGCAAGCACGATTGCCGCGGATCTCAGCGATCGAGAGCGGGCCATCCTCCGCCTTTTGGCGAATGGTCTCACCAACGCCGAGATCGCCGAACGTCTGCACCTGTCCAAAGGGACGGTGCAAAATTACGTCAGCAACATCCTCGTCAAGCTGGATGTGACCGATCGGACGCAAGCCGCAGTGATCGCCTTGCGCTATGGGTTGGTCGATTAATTACCCCAACTGAAGCCTGGCCCCGTGGGAATTTGGACATGGCCGTCGACCAGCTTGAGCGGTGAGCCAGGCTTAATCAAGCCCGTTTCTAGATAGAGCGCATTGGGCAAGCAGGCCATGAGGTTGAGCTGGACGGGACCGCCGCCGTGCGAGGCATAGGGGCGCCCAAAGGCGTGGGCCAGCAGCCCAATCTGTAACAAGGCCGTGGGGCCGCCGCCCCGCCGTAGATCAGGCTGGATGATGTCGACCGCGTTACGGCGTAAGAAGCGGGCAAAATCCGCCACAGTATACAGATTCTCGCCCGTGGCAACTGGCAGATCGAGCGCATGCGCCAATTCGGCATAGCCATCGATGTCGCTGGCCGGGATCGGCTCCTCCCACCAGACCACCCCTTCCGCTTCAAAAGCCCGCCCTCGCCGGATCGCTTCGGCTGTGGTGAGCGATTGATTGGCATCGACCATGATCTCGATCTGTTCGCCGACGGCCTCGCGTACCACGCGGATGCGCTGCAGATCTTGCCGCAGCGTCGGATAGCCCACTTTGATCTTGACCGCCCGAAAGCCCTGTTCCACCGCCTGGGCACAGATCGCCTGCACCTCGGCGTCGCTGTAATTGAGCCAGCCCACCATGGCATAGGCCTTGATCCGCTGGTGCACACCGCCCCACAACTGCCAACAGGGCACCCCCAACGTCTTGCCGAGACAATCCCACAACGCCGTGTCGATCGCGGCAATGCCAAACATGGTCAGCCCGCTGGAACCGTGATATTCGGTCTCGCGCAACATGGCTTCGTGAATAGCGCGGATCGAATGCAGCGATTGGCCAATCACGAGTGGCTTCAATTCATGCTCGATCGAGGCCGCCAGCGCCGCGGGCGCGCCGGCGATCCGCCCAAAACCAGCATCGCCACTGCCGGTAACGCCATCGGCGCTGTGTACCGTCACGGTGACTGCTCCCGAACCGGGCAAGGCTTGCAAGGCATCGCGGATTGGGTTCGGGTTGGGTGTTTGTTGGCGCACCTCGATCGTGAGATCAACAATTTTCATGTGATGTTCCCCCTTCAAGTGGAAGCTTTGGTCAAGGATTGTTACTTTACCTCACC
>CAZMRA010000037.1:8555-25095 GCA_964568485.1 uncultured Caldilineaceae bacterium
CGCGACGCACGAGACCGTCGAGAAGCTCAACCACCTCACCGTGGCGCAGGGCAAAAGTCAGACTCGTGGTTAAGAGGTGCTTGCGTGTTGTTGTAATGTCGGCTAAGCTATAGTCTCACCCTATAAGCTACCCCCTCGAAACCATTTGTGCCGTACCCAGCGCAAGTGAGTTTCGTGTCCACATGGCTGAATCTTGAACGATGAGGGAAAGGAACAAAGGAATGACCAAGCGTTATCGTGTGGGTGTGATCGGCTTTGCCCATATGCATGTCGTCAATCTCGCTGCACAATTTGGGAATCATCCCCAAGTCGAGTGGGTCGCCTGTGCCGACAGCAAACGACCGCAACCAGAATTACGCGTCGCTCCCTACACCCGCGATTGGAATCGCGAACAGGTGGTGAGTACCTGGAATATTCCCAAAACCTACGAGGATTATGAGGAGCTGCTCGCCAACGAAACCCTAGATATTGCGATCGTCTGTAGCGAAAACACGCAACATGCCGCGGTCACCGCTGCCTGTGCTGCGGCTGGGGTGCATGTGTTGGTGGAAAAGCCGATGGCTGCTTCGCTGGCCGATGCCTTGCGCATGGTGCGCGCCTGCGAAGCCGCGGGAACCAGCTTGATGGTCAATTGGCCGACCACTTGGTCTCCGGCCGTCCGCAAAGCCAAAGAATTGCTAGAAGCCGGGACGATTGGCCGCGTGATCGAAGTCAAATGGCGCTCCGGCCACACTGGCCCGTTGGGACCACAGGCCAAGCATCCCGGCGTCACCGAGACGGCCGACTTGATGACCGGGCCAGAGCGGGCGGCGACCTGGTGGCATCAAGATGCGCACGGCGGCGGCGCGATGATCGATTACTGCTGTTACGGAGCGTTGATCTCGCGCTGGTTTGTTGGCGAACCGGCCACTTCTGCGCTGGGCATGCGCGCCAATCTCGACAGCCATTGGGCCGATGCTGATGACAACGCAGTGATCGTGGTCCGTTTCCCGCAGGCGATGGCGTTGATCGAAGGCTCGTGGACCACGTTTGATCATGGCGTGCCCACTGGGCCGATCATCTACGGGACGAGCGGTACCCTGGTGGTGGAGCAGCGCGGCGAGAAAGTTGGGGTGCGCTTGGAACGTGGTCACGGCCAATCGGAATTCTTTGCGCCCGATGAATTGCCCGCCGGCCGCGCTACGTTGGCCGAAGAATTTATCCATCACCTGGAGACGGGCGAACCGCTGCACCAGACGCTCGACATGTACTATAATCTAGAAGTGCAGGCGATCTTGGATGCGGGCTTGCGCTCATCAAAGAGCCAGCGCCTGGAATTGGTCAACAACGCCACCTGGCAGATCGGGTGATGGCAGCGATAGACAAAGATTGCTATCTACCCTCCACCGTTAAACCATAAGGAGAACAGCATGATTCGAATTGGCATTGTCGGGTGTGGCCGGATTCTCAACGCCCATCTGCAGGGCTGGAAGAAGCTACGTGAGGCCGGCGTCGATAATTTCCGCATCACCGCGCTGGTGGCACGTAAGGAAGAGGATGCGCTGATGTTTGCTCGCCGTGGCGAGGGTCCGCCGCCGCGGCCCCCGGTCGCGCCACCCTCGTCGGGCGATCCCTTGGCTGCCCCTCACACCTATCTCAGCGACTTTCAGGACGATGTCGACGTTAAGATCTACACCGATTATCGGCAGATGATCGAAGATGGTGTGGTCGACGCGGTGAACGATTACACGACCTTGGCGTTGCACCATCAGATCGCCGCCGCAGCTTTTGAGCACAATCTCCACCTGTTGACGCAGAAACCATTGGCGATTTCGGTGGCCGCCGCTCGGCAGATGGTCGAAGCAGCCAAAGCACGTGGATTGACCTTTGGCACCCATGAAGTCGTACGTAATGCGCGCGGTTCACGAGCCGCGGCTTGGGCCGTAAAGAAAGGCTTGATCGGCGATCCGCAACTGGCCGTGATGGGGTCGATCGGTGGCTTGTGGTCACCCGACAAAGTGGTGGCCGACACGCCATGGCGCCACGACAAATTGCTGGGCGGTGGTGGCGGCTCGATCGATATCGGTGTGCACATGTTCCATCGGCTTCGCTACATCGTTGGCGAAGTGGCTTGGGTCAGCGCGGTGGCGCGCACCTTTGAACCGACCCGCTACCGCCGCGATGACAATGGCAACGTGCTCGAAACTGTCAAGGCGACGGTGGATGATACCTTCTTGGCCGTGGCTGGCTTTGAGAATGAAGCGTTGGCACAGTTGTTGTGGTCGTGGGCAGGGCATGGCCCAGCGCTTGAAATTACCGGTGGTCCACACCTCTATGGCAGTGAGGGCTGCCTTCGCGGGGATGATCTGTTCGATAATAAAGGCAACAGCACGTCGGTGATCAGCCACTTTGAGGCAGGGATTACGGACGAAGAGCGTGAGCAATATTTCCCGCTCGGGTTGACCGATACCTTTGCGCTGCAGCAGCTGGACTGGCTACGTGCCATCGAAAAAGGTACGGATCCAGAAACCAGCGGCTACGAGGGTATGCTTGATCTGGCCTGTGCTTTTGGCTTGCTGGAATCGTCGGCGCTGAAACGTCCGGTTACGATCGACGAGGTATTGTCGGGCGCGGCCAGTGAATATCAAGCCGAGATCAACAGCCATTACGGGCTGTAATCAGCAGCGTACTGGCTATTGAGGTAAGCAGTGAGGCTTCGATGAGAAGCCTCACTGTCGTCAACGGTTATTCGATCTCTAAATTGTCGGGTTCGTCGGGACCTACTTCGTAGAGGCCTGCCCCGCGGCGGCGTCCGGCGGGTAACCCGGTACGCATGGCGGCTGTCTCTTCAACCGCAAGGCGTTCTAGCGCTTCCTCGTCAAAGACCATACCGGTCCCTGGCGTATCACCCAAGACGATCCAACCATCCTCAATGCGGGCATCGACGCTCATGCCTGCAGTGCGCCCGGCGTTGAGTACCTCGATCCAAATGTGGTTGGGCAGTACCGCGGCAAAGTGCGCCATAAAGCTGCCCGGCGAATTCATCACCGCAATCGGAATCTCGTAGGCGTAGGCGAGATCAGCGACCATCAACCCGCCGGTGATGCCACCTGCATTGGTGCCAATTTGGATAACATCGACTGCTTCGTGGCTGACCAGTGGCATATATTCGCTGATGTCGTGGAGATTTTCACCGGTGGCGACCGCAGCCCGCACTGCCTGCGAGACTTGGCGTAACCCGCGATAATCCCAGCGCCGGGCGGGTTCTTCCACCCAAAATAGATCGTACTCCTGCTCAAAGCGGCTGATATGGCGGATCGCCTGTTTGGGCGACCAATACTCGTTGGAGTCGATCATCAAGGCCGGTTTTTTGCCCGACGTGGCCAATGCTTCTTGCATGATGCCAATGCGGCGCAGATCGTCATCTTCGTTCAAACCAACTTTGAGCTTACCGGCCATCACGCCCATGCTCGCCATCTCTTGATAATAGGCTCGCAGTTGATCGTCGTTCAAAGGCAGATCCAAGCCACTCGCATACGCGCGAACTTTGCGGGTGGCGGCGCCTAACGTCTTCCAGAGTGGTTCGTTATTGGCCTTGGCTTTGAGATCCCACAACGCTACATCGATCGACGAAATGGCGCTGTTGACAATCCCCCGGTTGTTCACCTTGAAGACTTTGTCCACCATCAGTTGCCAGAGCCCACGTACCCCGCGTGGATCTTTGCCGATCAGCCAATTGTTGACGAAGGCGTGAATGTGCTCGCGGGCGCTGATGCCACCGAGCGAGACCCCGGTGATCCCTTCGTCGGTGTCGATGAAGACGGCCATGTGGGTGCTGCTCTGCCAGCCACGGGGGCTATTGGCATCGCCGAGTGGCCGTTTTAGATCGAACGCATAGATCTTCGTGCGTACTCCTGTAATCTTCATGCTTTTATCGTCCCTGGGTTGAGCTTATCGGGCAGGGCGCGCCGCGCTAGTGGGCAGAACTGCACCAAGCCGATAGGTGGATAAGCTGACAAATATTTTGTGCGAATTAGACTATAATATAGCGCTAGCATGTCGCCAAACTGGCTAAGCAACTAGCTGTTAATCGTGGTGGCAGGAGCACAAGAGACCAGAATCATCCAGCACAGAACCTGTGCAGTAGTTTAGGGGACATGGTTGTGGAAGCAGATAACTATTTAACCGAGGCAGAAGCGCGTCAGTTGTATCAAACCAGCGACAGCGCGCATAATTTTGATCATATACTCCGTGTTGCGCGCTTGGGTGAGCGCATCGCTGAGGCCGAAGGCGCCGATATCACCGTGGTACGCTTGGCAGCCTTGTTGCATGATGTCCCCGTTGAGGATGGTGGCCGGGCGGATCATCAGCGTGCGGCCGCAGAATTTGCCCGAAATTTGCTAGAGCAACGAAAGTTGGGAACCGAACGTATTAATAATGTCGTCCATTGTATTGAATCACATCGCTTCCGCCACCGCACTGTGGCCCCCAGGACCCAAGAAGCATTCTGCCTGTACGATGCCGATAAATTAGACAGTATTGGTGCCATTGGCGTTGCTCGTACCTTTGCCTATGCAGGGACCCATCAGAACCGCCTTTGGCATACCCCGCAGTCGGAGATTCTTCTCTCCCAACAGTTGCCCACCGGCGCTGAGTACACGCCGGTGCACGAGTTCATTTATAAGTTGCAGCACCTTGTCTCAACCCTCCATACAGCCAGCGCGCGCCGTATTGGCGCCGAGCGTCATGCCGTGATGGTCGCTTTTTTTGAGCAACTTGATCAAGAAATGCGGGGTTTTGCCTAATTTTACGATTAAAGAAGTAGAAGTTATTGCGCAATCATTCTGGATCGTGGCTACTTCGTCGTCACAGCCAGCGGCGCACAAAATTTTATGGTCAGTATAAGTTGTAATATGCGCTCTATGGCGCTGGGGATTTACCAGGTTGGACCCAGCGTTAAAGAGCATATCTGCCAGATTGGCACCACTTTGGTGAGGTTTAGGAACACTCTATGAATGTAAGAAAATTTTTATGGCGACAACTCGGCTGGGCGCTGCTGCTTGTCTGCTTAATCAGTAGTAGTAGTTTGAGCAGTCTGGCGCAGACACCGGCACCAACTGCCCCGACGAGTGAATTCGCGCCTGGCGAGATATTGGTTCGGGTCCGTGCCGATCGAGTGGATGCAGCCGGGCTATTGGCGGCAGCTGATGCCACCGCGGTCGATGCGGTAGCCGCCTGCGGTTCAATGAGCGCCGCCAGCTACCGCCTGCAGGTCCCTGCCGGGCAGGAATTGGCCAGCATCGCCGCCTTGCAGCAAGATCCCGCTGTGCTAGTTGCCGAACCCAACTATCTCGTCTATGCCGCTGATTCGCTGCGGGGGGCGGCGGTTGCACAGCCAGAAACCCCCTTCACCGTAAATGATCCCAGCTATGTGGAACGGCAATGGTATCTCCAGCGCATCAACGCCAGCCGCGCTTGGCGCCTCTCGTATGATGCGGCCGGCTTTGGGGGTAATCTTGCGCCTATTCAGGTGGCCATTGTCGATAGCGGGATCGATCTGAATCATCCTGACCTCGCCGCGAAGCTGTTGCCTGGCAAAACCTATATCAGTGGAACCACGACCCCACAAGATGATTATGGACATGGGACCCATGTTGCCGGTCTGGTTGGTGCCATCATCAACAATAATGTTGGTATTGCTGGCGTGGCACCGGCGGTGAAGTTGGATCCACGCAAGGTGCTCAATCGTTTTGGGAATGGCTATGTCGATGGTGTGGTCCAGGGGATCTGCGAGGCTGTGGATGACGGGGCAAACATTGTGAATTTGAGTTTGCAAGCCTCCTTCCACAGCCAGTTGCTGGAAGATGCAGTCCAGTATGCGGCGGAGCGTGGGGTGCTTGTGATCGGTGCTGCCGGTAATTCGCGTTTCCAACCCGTGCAGCCAGTTGCTTATCCAGCCCGCTACAAAGAAGTAATCGCCGTTGCCGCAACCGACTATGATGATCAACCTGCGAGCTATAGCAATTACGACGCAGACGAAGTCATGATCGACATCGCCGCGCCGGGGGGTACTGAGCAACTCCCGATGTACAGCACTTGGGCAGGCGGTATCTGGTGTGAATCGGCAAAGACAACGCTGCCGGCTAGTGGCTATTGTGATTCTAGGGGTACGAGCATGGCGGCAGCGGTGGTCACCGGAGCCGCGGCGTTGCTCTGGAGCCTCGATCGAGACTTGTCGGCGCAGGATGTCCGTACGCTGCTGACCAGCACAGTGGAACCGGCTACTAGCGGCTTGAGCTATCAATTAGGCCCAGGCCGGCTGGATCTGCAGGCCGCGGTCCAACGGCTCTTGCCGAGCGAGCTTCAGCTTTCGCAAAGCGTGATCCGCCTCCAATACTCGACTGGCAGCAAATTACCCTCGCAGCAACAGACCGTGCGTATTGAAAACCCGAGCGGTGAAGTCTTGAACTGGGAAGCAGGATTGTTAAATGCAGCCTCCTGGGTAAATGTGGTGGGGGCGAATGAGGCGGGCGTTGTGCAGGGGACGGCAAGTTATGGCCAACCCGGGCACATCACCTTTGCCTTTTCTCCACAAGCCGTCTCGCCGGGGATCTATGAAGCCACGGCGCAAATTGTGGGCACACGACCAGACACCAGTCAGGTGATCCGCCAAGTCAAGCTTGAGCTGGCAATCTTAAGCAACCATCGATACCTCAATCTGGTGATGCTGCCTGGTTCGGGTACGATCCCTCCACCGGTGCCGCCGAGCAGTTGGGAAACACCAAAGAGCACGGATGACCGCATGCTGATCCCCAGCACCGACGAGAGCCGGGTGGCGATTGACTTGCCATTCGCTGTGACGCTGCAAGGCCAGACTTATCAGGATGCAGTCGTACATTCGAATGGCTTCCTCAGCTTTGGTGAATCGTCAGCTGTGGCAGACAACGTGAACGTTTGCTTGCCCAATCGAGACGCCTATGGGGCGGCCATCTATGGCTGGTGGGCCGATTTGGATCCCAGCGCGCCGAGCGCACAAATCTCAACTTTTCCGGTTGGGGATGACCGCTTCGTGGTTGAATTTAGCAATGTGCCAACGGCAGCCAAATCGGGTGAAAGTTACACCGTGAACTTCCAGATCGTGCTCGACCGCAATGGCGATATCGGCCTGAATTATGGGCAAATCCCCAATATGCAGACAAAACCGCCAGCAGTCACGATTGGCGTTGAAACTCGCGATGGCTTGCTGTACAATCAGATTGCCTGTCGAGATGGCGAGACCGAGTTGGGCGTTTTGCCCTCGGCCAATTATTCACTGTTGCTCAACGCAAATAGGAGCACTTACTAATGTCGAGCGCGGATTTTCACCGCCAACAAGCAACCAGTCAAGGGGTGGTACCGCTGGCCATCGTCACGGTCAGCGATACCCGCACGCCTGAGACCGACACCAGCGGCCAGTTGATCCGCCAGTTGGTGGAAGCGGCGGGGCACACGGTCGTCGATTATCGCATTGTCAAAGATGAGCCAACCGAAGTCGAGGCTGCGTTAGAGGATTTTACGCAGGGCACTGCCCGCTTGATCTTGTTCAATGGCGGCACGGGCATCAGCCAACGCGACCGCACCTATGACGTGATCAGCAAGCGCCTGGAGAAGACGCTGCCAGGCTTTGGCGAGATCTTCCGTTTGCTGAGCTATGATCAAGTAGGCGCGGCGGCCATGCTCAGCCGGGCCACCGCTGGCGTCTATCGCAATCGGGTGATCTTTAGCATGCCCGGTTCGCCCAATGCCGTGCAACTGGCCGTCGAGCGGCTCATCCTGCCGGAGATTCAGCACCTAGCGTGGGAGCTGATTCGCTAAAGCGATATTGTAATTGGCCGGTGGGGTCGGGGCTGTAATGGCCAAAGAAAAGCGGCCCCCCGGCTAAGACACGAGGAATTAGCTCGTAGAGATCGTCCACCAATGCATACGCTGCGAGCGTGTCAATGGGCAGCCAGGCCGGTTCCCCTTCGGGTGTCGCTTGCAGTTGGCGCGTGGGACTTTCCCCATGAAAGACGAAGATCATCACCCCAGGGCGCGGACCTTGTTCATCGCGGCCCGTGTCGATGTTGATCACCCCGCGCAAGGTCAACTGTGTGGGGTGGATGCCCGCCTCTTCGTGTAGCTCACGCAGAGCAGCCGCATAGATATCCTCATTCACTTCGATGTGGCCGCCAATCCCGTTGTAGCGATTGGCCCATAAGCGTTTCGTGGGTGCACCTTTGAGCAGCAAGATCTCGCGTGTACCACTGGTCGGGTTGCTGCTGGTCAGAAAGATCAGCGTGCGCGGAATGACTTGATAGCGCCGCGGACTATTGGCTCCTGTACCCTGCTCAGCCGCATTCACAAGCTGACTCCTCTGTTAGAACAACTGACAAGTTGACTGCCCTATAGTCGTTTGATCAAAATCAGGCAGGGATTGCCCGGCCAGAGATTATCGAATTCTTCTAGCGGGCGGAAGCCACAGGCGAGATAAAACTCGCGGGTTTGGGCATATTCCACGCTGGGATGAGACGCGCCTAAGGTCTTCACCTGGAGATATTCGATGTTCGCCGCCCGTGACCAATCTTCGGCTTGGGCGATCAAGGCGCGGCCAATCCCCCGTCGATGGTAGGTTGGGTCTACGGCCATCACATAAACTTCAGCCGTGTAAGGATTATGCTGATAGAGCGTGACAAAACCGCAGACCCTTTCCCCGTCCAGAGCGACGTAGGTTGGCAGTTCCTGGATCTTTTCGACGTAATGCTGAATTGCTTCTTCGATCCCAAACCAAGCTGGCAAGGACCGTAAGATGGTTTCACATGCCCGCTGTTGTTCGGGCGTAGCTAATCGAAGTTGCCAATTCATCAGAGATTTGGATTGGTCAGAACCACCTTCGCCACGGTAACTTCTTCGAGATAATCCTCATCGACGATCGCCCCATTGCCAGGTGCATTCAGCACACTTAGCGTGCTATCATCATTGAGCGTGAAGGGATTGGTTACGATATCGCGCTTGAAGTAACGTGCATTGGCGCTGATGTCGCCCGGCAAGGTGAAGTTGGGCAAGCTGGCAAAGGCCACGCTCGCCGCACGCCCGATGCCGGTCTCCAACATGCCGCCGTGCCAAACCGCAATCCCGGCCGCTTGCGCCAGATCATGAATGCGGCGGGCATCTGTCAAGCCGCCAATGCGACTCGGCTTGATGTTGATAATGCTGCACGCATTCATTTCGATGGCCCAGCGGGCATGGTCGGGCGAGACAATGCTCTCATCCAAGCAGAGCGGCGTGCGCAAACGGCCGCGCAACTTGGCATGGTCAAAAATATCATCGTGGGCCAGCGGCTGCTCGATCAGCAACAGATCAAATTCGTCGAGCTGGGCCAGATGGTCGGCGTCGGAGAGGTGATAGATGCTGTTGGCATCGACTTGCAGCTTGAGATTCGGCCAGGCAGCGCGCACTGCACGCGTCGGTTCGATGTCCCAACCCGGTTTGATCTTGAGCTTGATGCGCTTGTAGCCATCTGCAAGATAGCCATCGACCACTTTGAGTAGGGTGTCAATGTCTTTTTGGATGCCCACACTGACGCCCACTTCGACCCGGTCACGTACGCCACCCAACATGGCGGCTAGGCTCTGGCCTTGCAGTTGACCGAAGATGTCCCAAATGGCGAATTCCAGGCCAAATTTGGCCATGCGATTGCCCCGTACCCGGCCAAAGACGCCTGGTACATCTTCAGGACGCTGAATGTCAGCAGCGAAGAGCATTGGGGCCAGAAAATCGCGCGCCATGATCAAAACGGTGTCGTGATTTTCTTCATTGTAAAACGGAGCCCCACCCACTGGTGATTCGCCCCAACCGGTGATGCCTTCTGCATCTACTCGCACAATCACTGCATAGCTGCCTGTCTCGCGCCAACCACTCGTCTCGAAGGGTGAGACATAAGGAAGCTGAATCTGGCGTAATTCCACGCGTTCAATGCGCATTTCGTTGCATTCTCCTCGGAAGTAACTTACTAGCCCAATGTTGTATAACTCCTGGCACCGGCAGTGATTGCACTGTGGTCATGCTGTGCCAGTCCAGCTTGCACGCTTTAGGAGTTAATAGTTAATACATAATACCATTGCCCGTTGCTAAGCTGAAGACAATCAGTCGCTAAATAACCAGCCGCGAAGGCTTGCTCGAACACGGCGCGCGTGTAGAGACGCCATGCCAAGCCAGCCGCCGTATCTTGACGGCGAATGTGG
This sequence comes from uncultured Caldilineaceae bacterium, assembly GCA_964568485.1. Lineage (GTDB taxonomy): Bacteria > Chloroflexota > Anaerolineae > Caldilineales > Caldilineaceae > CFX5. Next base: position 18,794 of record CAZMRA010000037.1, read on the forward strand.
TTGATATCCGCAGGAATGGGCACGGCAACCGGACCGCCATCCAACTGCAGGGGCTGGTCAACGGGCATGAGCAAGCCCGCCTGGGTGGTAGTCGTCGGCAGGATCTGCCCGGTGAATTCAGCTTGCACGGGGCGGGGCTCGGTAATAGCTGCTTTCACGCGCTCACTATTGAGCTCCCAATCGACCTGAAAGCGATCGCTGGGCGCGCCGGCATTGAGCTGATCTTGCATGATGCCATAGACATTGCGATAGTAGCGCTGGCAGGTAGCCCCCAGGCGGTGGATATTCAACACCCCATTGACGCGCTGCAGCGGATCGTATGTCCAGGTGATCCAATCGGTCAGCCCTTGGGCCAATACTAATTCCCGCTGTTTCTGCTTGAGCAACAAGCCTACCCCGCGGCCTTGCCAGGCGGGTAAGACGCCAGCCATGTGGCTGCAGATTTTGAGTTGGAGCGGACCATCCGGCGTGCGACGATCTTGGCCGATCCACCAAAAGGCGGCGCCCACCATGCCGCCGGTTTCGGCTGGACCCTCGTCATCGTATGCCCCGAGGAGCGCACCGCCATTTTTTAAGACCGTCACAGTGACGTGATTGGGGACAACCTCGAGTGGGTCGCTGCCCCAGACCAGCCGTTGTAGGGCCACAAATTGTTCGGCCTCTGCTGCAGAGGTCCCGACCCGTAAGGTGATTTGACTCATATTCGTTCGTAGCTGTTTCAATTGATGAAAGAAAATAAGTTACTGGTAGAAGCCCGCAGTTGCTTTGGCTGCGTTCGCTTGTTTATTTTCAGGGAGTTGGGCCATCTCGCCAATCTGACGAGCGGCTCGGGGGAGATTTGCGGTGCTTGGCAGCAGCATTTTGCTGGGCAACCATGGGATCAGCGCTCTTGGATATGATTCCATAATTGATAAAACCAGCGCCCCCCGCTGTGGTTGAGGCGATGGCAACTTTCGCAGTGCGCTGCGCGAATTTCCTCATCCCGGTTGCGGGTGATCGTACGCCAGAAAGGGCTCAACCACTCAGGCGAATTTGCTGGTTGCGATTCATTGAAGACCCAATCGACTATCAACTCTGCATGCTCGTCGCACAGTGGGCGGCTGCAATGGTGACAGACATAGCTCGCATCGTCGCGGGAACATTCAACACATTGTAAGCGCATGGTGATATCCTTTAAGCAGCTCGAACGATTTGTCTGTTCTCTGGTCTTACTTGTCTGGAGGTGTGGTTAAGCCATTTGAATCGGCCAAATCTTGCAGCGATTTCACTAACAAACTCACCATTTCCACAGTAGTCTTGGCTGCTTCGGTGAAGGTTGGGGGGTTGGTCGATTGCTTGGCTTTCTCTTCTTGAGCTTTTTTGTACTGCTCGACCTGGGTGGTGATCTGCTCCATGAGCAGATCATACAGTTTTTGTGCTTTGTCACGGAGTTTCGGTGCCGGCACTTGAACGGTCACATCGGCGCGCAGGAAGCTGTTTTGAGGGTGGAAGGAGCCCACTTCCCCGGCCAATTCGATGTGGAAATCGAGCGGCACGAGCCCGTCATAGTGGCGCCCCGCCAGCTCCCACAGACGCCGGGTGGCATTAGCGTGGGTTGGGCTTACATGCGGTTGATTCTCCGTAACAACCCGCACATAGAGTTTGGCGGCTGTCAACTGATAGAGTAGCGCCTGCACAAAGTCGTCATCTGGAGCCAGGCCTTCCCACCGGTGATGATCGTGCGGATCCAACTTGTAGGGATGCTGCAGCCAAGTTGGATCCAGTGTGAGCTGAAAGTCGATCGCCACTTTGGTCTGGCGTTGTACTTCTAGCTTTTCGGGATGGGCGGCCCCCCAGGCATAAAAGAGCGCGACACTCTCTTGCTGCGAGAAGAGTCCCATACAGGTGAGCTGCAATGTCCCCCGCAGCGTGATCGGATCGGTGGGTGGTTGGCCTAATTGCAGATGAAAGCTGGTGGCGGGTTCAGCAAGCTTGAGGACACCGGCATCTTCCCATACCAATTGTGGCGGCGGGTAGGACGTGGTGTGGGGCTGCTTGACCGGAGTAACCGGCTTCGGCGAGACATGGTAGACATCGCCCAGCTCCTGGGGGAAATTTAATTCCAGCCGGTCGATGAAGGCTGCTTCCAGATTCATCCAGCGTTTGATGTCGCTACGTAACTGCACGCGCAACTCAATGGAGTGGGCCTCTGCTTCGGGTACGAAGGTGGCCACCAGCTGCACAGGCAGCGGCATCGCTTGGGTGTCCCGCCGGCGGACCGTGTATTCGAAGTTGAACCCCCGTTCCTTGCTCGACATGGTCTTCGCTTGGGCCCAGGGCGAGAGATCGGTGGTCGATGATGACGATAAAATCAGATGATCGTTCAGAGGCAAGATAGTCGTGGCATTCTTTAGCTCGAGGTTGGCCATTTGCTCCAAGCGGAGAAAGCCAGCCCGAAATGCGATCGCTCTGCCCGTTGGCAAATGGTACCGCCGCCGGTAGGCCTGCATGCGTTCGCGATCGCGTGCCGTAAAGAAGGCTTTCACCAACAATTTGCCATTCGTCGTTGCTGCCGGTGGCGATGGCTGATACGTGCCTTTCTCGTCAAGATGGATGGTGCCACTCAATTCTTCCTGCAAGGTGAGCGCCACTGCAGGGGCAGTGGCTAAAGCCGGCCATTGAAAATCGGCAGCACCGACCGGCAGCCAGAGCAAGCGGGCTGCCAGGAGCAAGTTCCGCCAGAGTTCACGCAGCGCAAACCGCCGATTACAACAAGTTGGGCAATACGCAGGTGGTTGACCAGCCCGCACTTGGCGGTTAATGCCGCCAAAATCCAACCAGCCGAGAAAGCGGCTGCGCAGGGTAGCTTGGCTGTGTTGCAGGCAGAGTGCTTGACCACAGTTGGCACACACCTGCGTGAGCTGAGCTGGGTCTGAGCAATAACAGACGCAGCATTGGGGCTGAGGAGCTTGGGGGCGAATGGTTATTGGCATAGGTTTGTGTACTGCAATATCGCTGGCTTGAAAGTCGGCCCATCACAGAATGGCTGACGAGCACTCCACCAGTGTTCAGCTTAAGTATTTAATGAAAGATAGCGGTTTGTTGAAAGAGGTATTTAAGGCGCTCCTGTAATTCGTTCAATCGTTCGAGTAACACCGTATGCTCCCCAGCCACTTGGCCGCGGATGCGGAGGACTAAATCGCCGGTAGGTATCTCGCTGGTAAACACTTGATCGCCTGGGATAACGCGTTGCCGCCGCGCCGAGGTGGTGTGACCTTCCATCAACATCCAAAGCCACAACGTATCCGCGCCAGCAGGTTGCCGGGCCAGCACCATGTATTGTGGATGGGGCAGGCCATTCTGCATGAGTTGCGCCGAGCGGACCATAAAGCCTAAATCCTGGAGGGCAGTTTGGACATCCGCCACTCGTTCCAGATCGAGCTGGACTTGATCAAAGTGCCACGTTTGTTGTGGCGTATAGCGTTTCGCCTCGAGGCAATGCGCCGTATCGACCACAAAGTTCAGGGTGATCTGCGATTCGTAAGCTGGGGCCACCTTGCCGGGACGACCTGTGGCATCGAAGAAAGCGAGCTGGACGTTCGACAAGGGTGCCGACAATTTAAGTCGTACTTGGCCGCAGAGTTCAGCTTCTTGATAGAGCTCTCCACCAGGCTGAATCTCCAAGCGCATCCACGGGCTCTCGTAATAGATCTGCGAATCCGCTGCATCTAATGGCGGTTTGGCCACGCTCAAAGGAATGTTGCCCCATGTGAGCGCTCCTTTTGCCGTGCCAATGCTGATTTCCGGATCATACGTAACTGGCTGTGCTTGCGCGGTTTTGAACTCCCCCGTCTGGTTCAAGTAAGCGAGCTGAAAACGCTGCCGAGGCAAGAGCTTCGGCCAAGCGAACGCTAGTTGCGTCACTTGGGGTGGCTCTGGAGCGGAGACTGGGCAAGCAACCGTCAGCCGGATACTGACATGGAGGCCAGGGATGAAGTGGCTGGGCTGGTGAAACATCTGCTCCTCGCTCACCCCGATGGTGATGAGAGATGCTTGGCCCGGTTCGGTGGTGGGTGCTAGTTTTTGCCACCACTGCTCTGGCGAGCAGGGCAATTCATGCTCATCTTGGATCTGCACCTCCAGCCGGATTGGTGAATCATCGGGATAGGTCGGCTCGTATGTTTCCAGGATGCGGCAGTGATGCTGGTTGCGGAAGATGGCTCCCGGCGGCAAGTCTGCGCATTCTACCGGCAGATCCAACTGAATCGTATCGTGTTCAATTCCCAGCTGTAAGCGGGTACGCAGATCGGTATTGTGGTAGTCGCCAAAGGCCAAATAGCCAATCCGCACCATGCGGTCTGTAGCGCCGTCGGGGGCAGCACCGGTGAGCCAGCGCACCCAGCGGCGGAACGTGCGCCCGAGCGGACGCCACCATGGATGCGCCCACTGGCGTTGGATCGCCCGCCACTGGGCCTCGGTAAAATTCGAGCCGCCATCGTAGGGGGTGATGACTTCCCATTCTCCGCTGGGTTTGCCTTTGCTGCTGGGGATGGGGCGGGCAATGGGGCTTTTCAGCGGCTCTACATAATACTGATACTTCTCAGTAACTTTGATGCTTTTCGGGCTGATGTTGGCAAAAACAGGTGAAGCGGTCACAATGGCCTCCGGGGTAAGAAGTGCCAGTGTTTTGGCAAGGGTGCTGGTGTGCCTCTCTGGCTGCTATGATGTCCATAGCTTGGTGATCTCATCTACCGCAAAGTGCGGAAATTCTACCAGATGCCCTCCAGAATGCGCAACCAACCCTTTTTCGGGCTCTGTTACCTTACCAATGATGGTGCTAGACCAGCCAAGCTCAGCCCAGCAGTGGCGCAGTGCATCCACTTGATTGATCGGTGCCGTCGCCAGCAGCGCGCCGGATGCGATCACCCCCAGTGGATCCAAGCCGCAAGCGTTGCAGAGCTCTCTTGCCACGGTTGGGATGGGGATGGCCGACAGATCCACCGTCAGCCCAACTTGAGCCGCCGTGGCGACTTCGCGCAACCCGGTGATAATGCCGCCTTCGGTTGGGTCGTGCATCGCCGTGACCAAACCCGCCCGCGCCGCGGCCAAAGCAGGGGCTAACACGCTAATTCCTGGTCGATAGAGATAGTTGGCGGCTTCATCGAGTTGGGCGGCTGACCAGCCAGCGGCCAATAACTGCTCCCGCCGTTCGCGTGCAATGATACTGACCCCCTCGACCGGGACCGAACCAGCCAGCAAGACGAGATCTCCCGGCCGCGTGCCACCACTGCGGATAATCTGGTTGCGGGGCGCGATGCCCAATAGCGTTCCGGCGACCACTGGTTGACTTACGGTATGGGTGATCTCGCTGTGGCCACCCGCCACGACGATCCCCAATGCCCGGCAAGCCTCCCCGATCTGCGTAAAGATGCGCTCGACCAGGGCTACGTCGGTCTGCTCAGCTGGCAGCAAGATGGTTGGCAGGTAAAAGCGTGGTTCTGCCCCACAGACGCCCAGATCATTGGCGCAGACATTGACCGCGTAATAACCGATCTCATCGGTGGCAAAGGTGATCGGGTCACTCTTGGCTACCAACACATGGTCGGAGCCGGGAGCAAAATCGATCACCGCGGCATCTTCACCCACGGCAGGCCCGAGAATGAGCGCCGGGTCCTGTGTGGGAATGTTGTGCAAAAGTTGTGCCAGGAGCGTAGTCGGCAGTTTTCCTGCCGCAAGTTGTTCATTCATGCTAGTTCCTAGCGCAGGGCGCGCTATCTATACTTGCACCATGGTGCAAGACTTGTAATGTCGTTTTGTGAATTCCAGTAAGGTATCCGTTGAATGCTGTCAGCTTGCTATTTGCTGGCCAGACATACGCTCAATCGATAATATGCACTGGCATCCCGATATAAGCGATCGCAAACAGCTCGGCAGCATCCTCATCCGCGAGCATGGCACAGCCAAAGGTCGCTGGTTGCCCAATCAGGCTGGTCCAGATCTTTTCGCCCGTTTCCCAGCTAATTGGCAGCCCATGAATACCGTTCTCGTAGTTGCCTACATCATAAATGCCTAACCAGTAGGGCATATCCAACTGATAGGCATTGCTTTTGGCGTTCTCGATCTTGCTTTGGACGGCGAAAGATCCCGTGCGTGTGACAAATTCACCATAGCCCGTGCTACAGCGCCAACGCCGTTGCACCTCTTTGCCCCAGAAAAGCCAACATTCCTGACGGCTCAAGCTCACCAAGAAACTGCTGCCAGAAGCAGGCGAAGGCGGTTGGCGAACCGGCAGGGGTGGAGGGCCATAGGGACTACGCAGCTCC
>CAZMRA010000038.1:0-907 GCA_964568485.1 uncultured Caldilineaceae bacterium
TCAACCCGACGTGCAGGAGCGTGTCATCCGAGCACTGAAACCATTGGTCCGCCCGGACGAACGCATTGGTTTCCCGGCCATTGTGGGGTTAGAACGCCACCGGGAGGGCTGGCAGCGCCTCCAAAACGAGCTGGGCACCCCACTCTTTGAGATTGCCACCCTGCCGCCGAGCGTACCCGGGATCCGTTTATTCCACGCCCTGCGGCGGCGGTTGCAACAACTCGGCGGACGGATCGAAATTGGCATGGAGGCGATCGGTTTCACCAGCCAAGGTGATCAGATCACCGCGGTGCAAACTGCGACCAGTGCGCGGCCACTACACCATCGGGCGGGTCAATTTGTGCTGGCGACCGGTGGCTGGCTGGGCGGCGGCTTCTTTAGCGACCACACCGGACGAAGTTGGGAAACGATCTTTCAACTGCCGCTGGCTGGGCCGCAAGACCGCGCGGAGTGGTTCCATCCACAATTTTTGCATCCGCAAGGTCAGCCGATCTTCCGCAAAGGTGTGCGGGTCAATGAGGATTGGCAACCACTCAATGCGGATCAGCAGCCGGTCTATGCGAACTTACGGGCTGTTGGCAACTTGCTCGCCCAGATCGATCCGCTGCGCGAGCGCAGCATCGAAGGCGTGGCGATCAGTACAGGGATCGCGGCGGTCCAGCGCTTGGTCGCTGGGCGCTAAGCCCCGGAGAGACGGTATGACAAGCATAATCTCTTGGCAATCAGTCGAGCATTCGCTCGATGAATGTATCAAATGCAATATCTGTACGAGTTATTGCCCGGTCGCGGAGGTGACTGAACGCTTCCCGGGGCCTAAATATGTGGGTCCTCAAGCCGCCCGCTTCCGCGAGCCCGGTCAGCCCGAAGACGACGAGTGGGCGGTCGATTACTGCTCTGGCTGCCGGAT
>CAZMRA010000038.1:917-5121 GCA_964568485.1 uncultured Caldilineaceae bacterium
AACGAAGTCTGCCCGGCGGGCGTGCGTATCGCCGAGATCAATGCCAAAGCGCGGGCCCAGTTGGTGGCGCAACGGGGCATTCCCTTGCGCAATCGCCTCTTGGGGCGCAATGAATTACTCGGCCAACTCGGCAGCATCGCCCCGATGGTAGCCAATCTCGCCTTGCACAATCCCCTCAGCCGACGCTTGGCCGAACGCGTGATGGGTGTGGCCCGGCAAGCACCATTACCGCGTTGGAGTACTTCCGGCACCCTGCGCGAGTGGCTACGCCGCCGTGCCCGCCGTCGCGTCAGAGGGCCGAAAAAAGTAGTCTATTTCCATGGCTGCGCCACGCAATATTACGAACCCTTTGTGGGCAAGGCCGCGATTGCGGTGCTAGAGCATCACGGCTACGAAGTGATTGTGCCGCCGCAAAATTGTTGTGGACTGCCCATGTTGAGCAATGGCGAATTCAAGGCCGCCGCGGGCTATTATCAACGCAATGTGGCGACCTTGGCGAGCTTTGCCCGGGCCGACATTCCGATCATCGGCACCAGCACCAGCTGCACGCTCACGCTCAAGGAAGAAGCGCCCGAATTGCTCGATCAACACGATGAGGCGAGCACCAGCTTAAAGCTGGGCACATGGGACATCTTCGAGTGGCTGAGCGAGTTGCATGAGCGCGGCGAATTGCGGACCGATTTTCAGCCGTTCCCCTTGACCTTGCCCTATCACGCGCCTTGTCAACTGCGCGCCCATCGCATTGGCCAGCCCGCGCTGGAGATCCTCGGGCTGATCCCCGGCCTGGATCTGCGCCAGAGCACAGCGCGCTGTTGCGGCATCGCTGGCACCTATGGCTACAAGGTCGAAAAATATCAGATCGCCATGGATGTGGGGCAAGAATTGTTTGAATTTGTCGCCGCGCAGGGCAGCAATGTAACCTTCACCGCCTGCGATTCGGAAACGTGCCGCTGGCAATTGGAGCACGGCACGGCCATCCCCAGCCGCCATCCGATCGAGATCCTGGCCGCGGCCTATGGGCTGTATGATTTGGAACGCCGCCGTCTGCGTGATGTATAATGGATGGCGCATCTATGACGTTTCGCACACATCCTTGCTGGTTACCCCGAACTGCTGCGCCTGCCGCGAGCGAACTCTGCACTCTGCTCATGCCGCGGGGCGAGGTAGGCGCTTTATCAATCCATCTTCCTCGATCTTTGATCTTGCAACGCGACGATAGGGTATAACGTGAACTGGTTGATCATTGGGGCCGGCGCGATTGGCTGCTTGGTGGGCGGCAAATTGGCAGCGCTGGGCGAAAATGTCACCCTCGTGGGACGACCGCACTTTGCCGAAAGCGTGCGGGAACAAGGCTTGGTCCTCACCGGCGTGGAAGGCACGCAGCGCATCCAGCAACTGCGAGCGCTGGGCAGCGTGGCCGAAGCCTTTGCCGATCCCGCCCCCACCTACGACATTGCCGTCTTGACGGTGAAAAGTTATGACACGGCCAGCGCGCTCGCCGAGCTACAAAGCGCCCTCGCCCCCACCCAGGCTGACGCGCCCATGATCCTCAGCCTCCAAAATGGGGTGGGCAACGAAGCCTTGATCGCCGAGGCCTTTGGCTGGCGCCGCGTAATCGCAGGCACCATCACCACCCCGGTCAAGGTCATCAGCCCGGGCGTGATCCACATTGAGAAACCGAAGCACTTTATTGGCCTCAGTCAATGGAATGCGAACCGCCCCACGGGGCGCCTGCTGGCCATGGAAGAGAGCTTCACCCACGCCGGCATCCGGGTGAAGAAATATCCCAACGCCGAGGCGATGAAATGGACCAAGCTGCTGATGAACATGGTGGCGAATGCGACCAGTGCCATCCTCGATGAGACCCCGGCCCAGGTCTTTGCCGACCCAGCGATGGCCGATCTCGAATTGGCAGCTTGGCGTGAGGCCTTGGCCGTGATGCAGCGGGCCCGCCTCCAGCCGGTCAATGTGGGCAGCTACCCCTTCCGCTGGCTGGCACCTTTGATCCGCACCTTACCCAATGCGTGGCTGCGACCCATCTTGCGCCGTCAAGTGGCTGGTGCGCGCGGCAATAAAATGCCCAGCCTGCAACTGGATCTGGCCGCGGGCAAAGGGCGCAGTGAAATCGCGTGGCTCAATGGGGCAGTGGTGACATTAGGTGAGGAACTTGGAGTGCCTACCCCAGTCAATCGCGGTTTGACCACGATCATGCAACAATTGTTGGCCGATCCTAGTCAATGGGCAGCGTGGCGGCAAAATCACGCCAAATTACGGGCCACGCTGCGGGCTGGGTGATTAACCAAAACCCGGGCCGACCACGCCGATTAGGAGCAGCGCAATCACCGCGAAGATGGCGAACTCCAACAGCACCCGCCGGTTGAGCCGATCTTGCAAGCCTTGCTGGGCAATGCCAACCAACAAATAGAAGATCAGCAGCAGCAACAAGCCACCCGTCAACCCCGGCAGCAGCCAATAATTCAGTGCCCACGTCACCTGACCCAAGATCAGACCGATGATCGCGCCGTAGGTCAACACAAGCTGCGGGCGCCCGGCAACTGTACGCAAAATCTCGACCGCCAGCAAGATCGCGGTCATGGCGACGAGCGTGCCGGAGAAGAGACTGCGGGTGCGGGTCTGGTAGACAAAGAGGAAGAGCACGAGCGCAGAACCATAGGCCAGCGCATCCAATACAAAACGGGCGCGGCGATACCCGGCTTGTCCCCGCTCGACCGTGGCATAGAGACAGAAAAAAGCCAGCGCCAATAAAGCCCCGCTGAGCAGCAACGCCAAAACTTGAAAGAGACCTCGCGGCGCCAAGGGTAACACAAAGGTCGAAATGATCGTCAATGCCATGGGCAGTGCCCAAAATGTCCAGCGCCACTGTCGGCGACGCCACCCCAGCGCCAAATAGGGATGTAGGCGCACCACACTATCGGCACTCACCGCAGCCAAGAGCGCCAGAAAAGCGGCGGCTACCGACGTTTCGGTGACGGGCAAGCTGATCGGAGAACCTAGAGCATTAAAAGTGATGGAGGCAGCGGGTAGGCGATAGAGCAAACTCAAGCCGAGGCCAAACACCAATAGCCAAGTCACCACGCTGATCCGGTCACGATAATCCAACGGATTCGCGGGGCTTTCTGAGGTTGATGGGCGGAACGGGGTTAGTCGAAAACGAGCCTCGGCCCAGTAGTCTGCAAGGCTCATCCATAGTTGTTCAAGCATACGATGCGTCGTGCCCATTCGGGCATTGTACGAACAACATCGTGGCCTGTCAAACTGACGCCGGATTGGCTACGGCTGTGCGAGCAGCGCCAATACCTGGTCCTGTGTTGGACAGCCCAGGATCCCTGCGGGGGAAGCGACAGTCAAGGCAGCCACGGCATTCCCGAACCGCACCGCCTCCTCTAACACCACGCCCTGGTGACGAGCGTATAGCAAGCCCGCGTTAAAGGCATCACCCGCGCCTACCGTAGAATGGGCCAACACCGGGAAGGCAGCAATGGTTTGTTGCTGCTCAGCCTGGAAGATGGTTGCCCCCGTTTTCCCCTGTTTGAGGACGACGCATCGCGCGCCGGCCGCCAAGAGTTTTGTGGCCCCCACATTCGGCTGCGCTTCATTGGTGCAGACGGCCAGTTCGTGCTGATTGGCGATCAGCAAATCAACGTGCGGCAGCAATGGCGTTAACTCGGCCAAACTGGCGGGTCGGCCAATCGCCGGGCCAACATCCAGCGCAGTGATCGCGCCATGCTCATGAGCCACTTGGAGAGCCTTGGCAAAGCCGCCAGATCGTAGCCCAGGCAAGATCGTATAGCCGCTAATCAGCAAAACCTCAGCAGCAGCCAGCAGATCGACTGGCAGATCTGCCAACTCATAGGTCGCCAAAGCACCCGGATGATGAAACGCCAACCGGTTTTGTGCCTGATCAGCCACAATGGCCGTATAGGCGGTCGCCCGGTCGGTGCGGCGTGTTACCCCGCTCAGATCCACTCCCTGTTCGGTCAGCCAAGTATCCACCAGCTGGCCGAGTTGATCCTGACCAATGGCACTGCACAAGGTGGTCTTCGCCCCCAATTCAGCCAAGACATATGCACAATTTGCGCCATTCCCACCGAGGCGGAATTGCAATGGCTCATCACAAAATACGAGGCTACTCGTCGTGAATTCATCGCCCATCACACGGGGCATTTGCTGAAAACCGGCAACA
>CAZMRA010000038.1:5131-7898 GCA_964568485.1 uncultured Caldilineaceae bacterium
AACATGGGGAATATTCTCTCGCTGGAACATGGCGAATGGACGATAAAACGACAGCGTAGCCAGGCTACGGGCACACAAAATGGATGGGGCGCAACAACACAGAAGCCATCGATTGGCAACAGTTCAGGAGTTACTCAGTCCCTGGGGTTGGACCGAGGCGAGCCTGCGCCAAATGCTCCAAAATATGGTCGACTGTTTCGTTCACACTGAGCGCTGTGCTGTCGACCCACAATCCTACACGCGGGGTTTCACTGCGCAACACACGATCAAACAGGGCAATCTCGGCGGGATCGCCGTAGCCAGTTTTGGCTCGCTGCGCTTCTCGCTCGGCCACCGCTGCCGGATCCGGGCAAAGCACGACCAGATGCAGGGGCAGATCCGCGTACGCGGGCAACATCGCGGCCAATCCTGCGCCGATCAAAATATCTTGGTAGACCACGGTAAAGCCCGCGGCGAGATACTCCTTGGCTGCCAGCAGCGCCAGATGATAACGCAATTGCAATTGGCGCTCCGCCTCTGGGTTGAGGTCAAACCCCATGTCGGCGCGACCATTGACGATCATCCGCCGGAAGAGATCCCCGCGCAGATGCACGCTTTTGGGCAGCCGCTCGGCCAGTGCCTGCGCAATGGTCGACTTACCGGCTGCCATGATCCCGGTGATCAAAATCAGTTTAGGCGTATCCGCCTCAATTTGGTCTGAATGGTTCATGAGTGGCTGGGGAGATTGTACAAGGAGCGCCGGATTCGCCAAAGTCGCAAGAACCCCAATCCGCGAATCGCGCTCAAAACTAAAGTAGTCAACCAAACAGGATAACGCTTGGCAAAGTGTTTTTGATAAAAGAGCGCCATGGCTTTGGTCGAGAGCTGGGCAACGCGCAATTTGGTTTCGGGCGAAGCCGCGGCAATATCTTGCGTTTGGGCGCGCACCCCCACACTCGCTCCCTTGTAATGGAGCGCCTCAAATTGGGGCAGGTACATGATCTGATACCCTGCAGCTTTGGCGCGGTAGCAGAGATCGACATCTTCCCCATAGAGGAAAAAATCCTCATCCCATAAGCCAATGTGGTCGAAGAGCGAGCGTCGCACAAACAGGAAATGCGAGATGCAGAGATCAATCTCGTGCGGGCTGTCGAGATCGGCGTGACCCAGGAAGTATTGGTTCAGCAAGCGCGAGCGCGGAAAGAGGCGATTCAGGCCGGTAAAGTGGGTAAGGGCAGCCCACGGGGTCGGGAAGCCGCGATGGGCGTCTAGATCCAAGCTACCGTCGCGCAAGCGCAATTTGGCCGTGGCAATGCCGATGTTCGGGTGCGCTTGCAGATAGGCGGCCAGCCCTCGGATGGTGCCGGGTTGGGGGAAGGCATCGGCCCCGAGATAGAGCAGGAATTCACCGCTAGTCTCACGCAGGGCCAGATTCGAAGCCGCGGTCAGGCCTCGATTTTCGCTCAAGGCGATCAAACGCACGTCGGGGAATTGTTCGCGTACGAGGTCGGCCGAGCCATCGCTCGACGCATTATCCACCACGAGAATCTCAGTTGCCTCGCCCAGATTGCGGAGGTTTTGTAAACAATCGGCCAAGATGGGGCGCGTATTGTAATTGACAATCACAACTGAAACAGTTGGCATAGGCTTTGGGAACGCTTTGTGTAGAATCCTTTATCGCCTGGTCTAACATGTGAAACTGTTGACAGGCCACCCGATTTGCATTATAGTCCAAGTGTTCGCACATCAGGTAATCAATACTGGCGAAGAGCTAACCCTTCAGGCTTAGTCAAGTATTCCACCTGTGGCTCCGGCGCGAACACCCTCGAGATCCATCCACAATACCATAATTGAATTAACTCAGTTGTGTAACTACTTGGAGGAACGGCAAATGAAGCAAGGTGTAAAGTGGTTCCGTATCATTGGCTTGCTCTTAGCGCTGGCGCTCACGGCCACGGCCTGTGTTGCCACCACGCCCAGCGGAGGTGGAGCTGCCCCAGCAGCGTCAGATAGTGAAGCAACAGCCCCCGCCGAAGAAGCTGCAGAGGCCCCGGCGGAAGAAGCCGCAGCCGACGCACCCGAAGGTGGCTTCGTGATCGGCGTGAGCAACACGTTGGTTGGTAACGGCTGGCGCGAACAGATGATCTGCGCTATCAAGGCCGAAGCCCGAGCAAGCGGCTTGGTCGAACAGGTCGTGGTGGTCAATCGCAATGGCGGTCCCACCGAACAGATTGCCGATTTGGAAGGGCTGATCTCTCAAGGTGTTAATGCCATCATCCTCAACCCAACCGATCGCGAAGGGCTGAATGCGGTGATCGAAGCAGCCATTGCGCAAGGCATTGTGGTGGTTGCGGTCGATCAAGCAGTCACCGCCGAAGGAGCCTATGTCGTCACCAATGATCAAACAGCCTATGCCCAAATTGGGGCTGAATGGCTCTTTGAAAAGCTTGGCGGTTCCGGCAATGTGGTTGAGATGCGCGGGATCGACGGCGTGCCGGCGGACACCGACCGCCACAATGGCTTCTTGGCCGCTTTGGAGAAATATCCTGACATCAACGTAGTCGCCGAGGTCTTCACCGGCTGGGATCCTTCGACCAGTGCGCAACAAGCGTTGGATGTAATCACCACGCAAGAGATCGATGGCATCTGGACCTCGGGCACAGACTATACGGTAGTCGAGCAATTCCAAACTGCCAACGTCGCCTTTGTGCCGATTGTTGGGGCCGATAACAATGGCTTTATTGGCCAGTTGCTAGACTTGGCCGATGATGGTCTGGTCGGTGCAGCC
>CAZMRA010000038.1:7908-12093 GCA_964568485.1 uncultured Caldilineaceae bacterium
GGCTCTCGATCGCTTTAGACGCGCTGACCGGCAATAATCCACCGCATGAAACGCTGCTAACCCCAGCGCTCTTCTCGACGGACGATCTCGAAGCGCTGGAAGGCCTCTACGCACCGGATCAACAACCGGGCTGGAGCACCTATGTCAACATCGAACCCTACACCAGCTACAGCGGCAGTGCCGATGTCTCTGCCTGCCTTGGGCCGGGCGAGTAACGATCTCCCTTGAGGGATGAGGCCTTAAGCTAGTGGGGAGACACCATCATCGCGATGGGCACTCTCCCCACTACCTCATCCATCTTTCTGCCTACTCACTTGGCTAACCATCATCAACCCAAACCACTACCGATTTTTGAACAATTTCTATGACTGAGCCGCATCCACTGCTGGCAACCACTCAAATTGCAAAATCTTATGGCCCGGTTGTGGCGTTGCGCTCGGTAGACTTTACCGTCTACCCAGGCGAGATCCACGCTCTGCTGGGGGCTAATGGCGCGGGCAAGAGCACACTCGTCAAAATTTTGGCTGGCGTCCAATCAGCCGATAGCGGCGGTGTCACCATTATGGGGACGCCGGTACGTTTTCGCTCACCGGCCGATGCGATCCAGGCCGGGGTAGCCACGGTTTTTCAAGATCCAGCGCTCATTCCCGACCTGACTGTAGCCCAAAATCTGCACCTAAGCGCGATCGATTTGGCCACGTTTCAACACTGGGCAACTCGTTTTGATCTCGAGCAGCTTGACCTAGATGCTCTGGTGCGCGAATTGCCAATAGATACCTTGCGCATGGTGGATCTGGCGCGCGTTCTCTCGCGTGATCCTCACGTCTTGCTGCTGGATGAGATCACTGCGGCGTTGACGGCAGACCAGGCCGAGCGCATTTTTGACTTTTTGCGCGAGTGGAAAGCACAAGGCCGTTCGGCGGTCTTGATCACCCATCGCCTGGCCGAGGTCATGCAAATCTGTGACCGGGCCACGATTCTGCGCGATGGCCGCAATGTGACTGCCTTGGAGACTGCACGCGTTACCCAACATCAACTCGTCGAAGCCATGCTGGGCGAGACTGTGCAGGCGCCAACGCCCAGCCAGCAACAACAAGCCCGAAACCAAACAGACGAGATCGCCCTTGAGGTACGTGGGCTGACCGCACGCGACATCGTGCGTAATGTCTCTTTTACCGTGCAGCGCGGCGAAATTTTGGGGCTGGTAGCGCTCGAGGGACAGGGTCAAGATCGCCTCTTTGATCTGCTGGCGGGTGAACGCCAACCGAGCAGCGGCGAGATCCTCATCGGTGGGCAGCCACGCCGTTTTCGCTCGACGTATGATGCCGTCCGCGATGGGGTGGTCTTAGTACCGGGCGACCGCTTGCTGGCCTTGTTGCCCAATCAACCGGTGCGCCAGAATTTGGCGGTTCCCCTCTTCAACCGCATCCAGCAATGGTTGGGCATTCCTGGGGATGAACCGCAGCGCGTCGACAATGCCATTCACCGGCTCTCGATCGATACGCGGGCAGCTTCGCAAGTACGGCGCCTTTCGGGGGGCAATCAACAAAAAGTGGTGATTGGCCGCTGGCTGGTGGCCGGGTTCCGCACATTGCTCTGCTTTGACCCAACCCGCGGCATTGACATTCAAACCAAACGGGAAATTTACGCCCTCCTGCGAGAATTGGCAGCCAATGGCGCGGCCATTCTCCTCTATACCAGTGAGCTGGCCGAAATTCCGCTGGTCTGCGACCGCGTGATTGTGATGCATGGTGGGCAGATCGTTGATGAGCAAGTTGCCGCCACCGCCACCGAGGCATCGCTATTGGCCGCCGCCCACGGATTGGCTCACGCATAAAGGGAATCATGGATCTACTGCCGCATTTACTCCAGCGCCGCGAGGTTTTATACCAGTTCTATCTGGCCGAGATTTGGGAGCTTGTACCTGCCGATCTGTTGCGCCAGCGCCCCCATCCACGCGCCAACTCGATTGCATGGAACATTTGGCATCTAGTCCGTGCAGAAGATGGCGGCATCAATCGCATGGCAGCCGAGCGCCCGCAGGTGTTCGATGAAGCGGATTGGTTGACCCGCTTGCAGATCCCTTGGCGGCACAATGGCAGCGGCATGTCGTTGGCCGAAGTTGATACCCTGAGCCAACAGATCGATCTAGCCGCCCTGCAAGACTATACGAATGCGGTTTATCAACGTACCGATGAACTGATCCGCCAACAAGCTTGGGACGATCTCGAGCGCCCTTTGCAGGCCGAACCATTGCGTGCCATCTTGGTCGACGAAGGCTGGGCCCATTCCAATCCAGAAGCGCTGGTCCAAAATTATCTCGGCTGGAGCAAAGGTCGCTGCCTGATGAGCTTTGGACTGACCCATCCATTTCAACATTTGGGCGAAATTGAAGTGCTCGCCGGCCTGCTTGGCGTGGACTTTGAGTAATCGTTGCGCAGTTGCGCATCCATAAAGAAAGAGTTTCTGCATGACGAGTGCTGTTCACACAGAGAATCAGAGAGGCACCAGCTCCTCCGTGCAGCGGGTATTGCTCCGCAATGGTTGGGCAATTGGTGTGTGGCTCTTGCTTGGGGCCCTGCTCATCTGGTATGCCACTCTGATCCCCGTTTTCGGCTCCTTCCAAATTTCGTCGATCAGCAAAAACAGCTTGCCACTAGTCTATTTGGCCATTGGCCAAGCGATCATCGTCATTGCTGGCGGCATCGATCTCTCACTGGGTTCGCTGCTCCTGCTGAGCAACGTGATCGCCGCCCGCTTCATGGCGGACCAGCCGCTGGCCATTGTGCTGCTGGTTGCAGTGGCAATCATCGTCAGCGTCAGCGCGCTCAACGCCCTTACCGGCTATGTGATCAATCTCTCCGGCGTGCCCGATATTGTGGTCACGCTGGCGACCAGTTACATCTGGTCGGGGCTAGCCTTGTGGATTTTGCCATCCCCAGGCGGCGGCACCGCGCCAGAATTTCGCTGGCTGTTCACTGGGTCGCAATCGGGGATTGGGGGCGCGTACATTGTGCCGATCTTGATGATGGTGATTCCGGCCCTTGCCGTGTTTCTCTTTTCACGGCGCACTCGCCTCGG
Source organism: uncultured Caldilineaceae bacterium (assembly GCA_964568485.1). Lineage (GTDB taxonomy): Bacteria > Chloroflexota > Anaerolineae > Caldilineales > Caldilineaceae > CFX5. Next base: position 10,990 of record CAZMRA010000038.1, read on the forward strand.
CTTGGCCATGTATGCCATTGGCAGCAGCAGCGTTGCCGCCCACTTGGCCGGGGTGGATCGGCCCAAAGCCAAGATTGCCTCCTACGCCATTGGTGGCGCACTGGCGGCCCTGGCCGGCTTGGCGACGGTTGCGATCACCGGCACGGGAGATCCGCGCTTTAGTGTGGGGGCCAATGCAACCCTCAACAGTATCGCCGCGGTGGTACTGGGCGGCGTTGCGCTCACCGGTGGGGTTGGTTCGGTGCTCGGGGTGGTTGAGACCGGGATCATTCTGATTATGCTCAATCCAATTCTGACTGCCATGGGGATTCTGGCCAATAACGCCCAAGTGATTCAAGGGATTTTGATCGCAGGTGTGATGATGATCGGTGGTCTGGTTACCTTGTCACGGGAGCGCGCCTCATGAGTCACTCTATACTCCCTACTCGCCGAGAGACTAGCTTCATCGATCGACTCCAAATGTTGTTGACAGCGAATCCCACCTGGGTGCTAGTTGCCGTCTTTGTCCTCCTTTTTGCGATCACCGGAGCCATTCAGCCCAACTTCTTGTCGGTTACTGGGGTGCGCAACACATTGCTGCAGGCTGCACCGTTGGGCATCCTCGCGGCCGCACAGACCATTCTCCTACTCACCGGCGGGATCGACCTCTCCATCACCATGATCGCAACGGCGTCGGCCTATGTAGCAGCCAACCAGTCGCCCAACGGCGCAGCAGTCGCTATTTTGGCCGGCATGCTGGTCGGGCTCTTCGTGGGCACCATCAATGGCGTGGGCGTGGCCGTCTTCCGCGTCAATCCCTTGATCATGACACTAGCGACTTCGGCGATCCTGTTGGGGCTCTTTACATCGTGGGCGCAAACCATCCTCCAGGGCTCAACCCAAGTTGCGCCATTTATCCGCATCCTCGGTGGTGGTGCCTTTCTGGATAACAGCTTGCCCTATAGCGTGGTTGTCTGGGCACTGGTGGCGGTGATCGTGATCTGGCTACTGCGGCGGACGGGCTGGGGCCGATTGCTCTATGCCATTGGCGATAACGAAGTCGCCGTACGCTTGGCAGGGGTACGCGTTTGGCTGGTTCGCCTCTCGGCCTATGCGGTGGCCGGT
>CAZMRA010000038.1:12103-24690 GCA_964568485.1 uncultured Caldilineaceae bacterium
CCATTGGTGGGATTTTACTGGGTGGGCGCACTGGGTTGGTGGATCTGCAATTGGGAAGCACTTTTTTACTGCCTTCAATCGCTGCCGTGGTGATCGGTGGGACCTCAACCTTCGGTGGGATGGGTAGTTACACAGGCACGATTCTCGGCGCGCTGATCCTCAGCGTTCTGAACTCGATGCTCACCTACTTGAATGCTGGCCAAGCGGTCCAGCAGATCGTCTATGGCAGCATTGTCCTTGCCTTGGCCTGGGGCTATGCGCGCCTGACACGACGCGGATGATTGAGTGTTGCGGAGATTGGTTTTGGCATGACCCAATCTCCGCTCTCTCTCCAGCTTATCGCGCAACGACGTGACACTGCTTCAGTTTCTTGCCACTGCCACACCAGCAGGGATCATTGCGCTCCAGCTTGATTGGCGGCAAGTACATGCCATCCACATACACCCACTGCCCATTGTGCTGCACAAAATTCGAACGCTCGTGCAATTGCCCAAGTTTGCCCTGGGTTTTGTAAAAGGCCACAAACTCGACTTGGTTTTCCGTGGCCGCCAGCACGCGCAACGAAAGCCACTCGGTCTCGGCAATGGTCTGGGCCAACGCTTGGCGCTCCTGATTACCCCGCTGGGTAGGGTGATGTGTGGCGATCAGGTAGTCGATATTGCCGGTGCAAAAGGCGCTATAGCGTGATCGCATCAACTGTTCAGGCGTCGCTGGTTGTGCGCGGCCAGTTAGATAACGCCCGCAGCAATCGGCAAAGGCTTGGCCAGTGCCACATGGGCAGACAGCGGGTGTCATGCCCACTCTAACATGGCCACCATGCGGCGCAGATTGTCGTGACCGAGCTGGATCCCCATGATCACATCCTCGATGCCTTCGTATTCAATCGAGAGCACCCCATTGTAGCCTTCGCGCTTGAGCACCTTCAGGCACTGGATGATTGGCACGTTTCCATGCCCGATGATCGCGCCGCGCAAGTAGTTGCCCGCGCGCGACTGGAACCAGCCCTGGCCTGGAGACACATCGGTCCCCGGCTTGACGTGGAAATCCTTGGCGTGGCAGTGGAAGGCGAAAGGCATCAACCGCGCCACCGCGTTAGCCGGTTCTTCGTCGGCGCAGAGGAAATTGCCCATGTCGATCAACACGCCGAAGTTGGGATGGTTCACCGCAGTAACCAACTGCTCGACGCGGAAGCTCTCTTGGCAGAAGAAGCCATGATTTTCCACCATGGTCTTAATGCCTTTGCTGGCAGCATATTCGGTGACCGCACGGCAGCCCTCGGCCACCCGTGGCAAAGCAGCCTCAAAACTCTTCGGCCCAACATGATCAGCAGGCCAGCCAAAGGTCCCATCATGGCGCATGCCTGGTACCCCGAGGATGGCAGCCACATCAACCTCACGTTTGACGCGCTCGATCTCAGCTGACAAGTCGCCCTGCGAGCCACGCAAAAAGTCGGCGCCGATTGTGTAATTGGCAATTCCGATGCCAACAGCATCAGCTTCGGCGCGCAATTCTGCAGCAAATTCGGGCAACGTTTTGCCTTCTGGCACGGCAATTGTCGAAAACTCAATGACATCAAAGCCGATCTCTTTGGCCTTGCGGATTACCTCAATTTGGGGCAGTGCGCCAGACTTAACGAGGCGACTAAAGCTATAGGAACTAACGCCAATTTTCATGGTTATGAAGATTCTTTCTAATTTCTAAGTAGATGCTTGGGAAACCGGTGAGTAGGGTACAAGTAGACGGAGCTCTTCTTGGCAGTGGTTGTGCCGTGCACAGTACTATCTCTGTACACTTAGTAACTATGCTTCAGGAATTGCAGTATACACCGAAAGTGGCAGTGAAGCGAAATGGGCCGAAAATCCACAGGGTGTTCGTTTTTTAACAGCCCCTGCCTACTTCCGCCGATTCCCTGCACAAAAGCCTCACAATTGACATCCAGTGCCTTGTGCTGTATACTCTGCGTTAATTCCCGTTAACGTTAACGCAATCGCTTTGCCAAGATCATACGCGCTCCCCAGCAACAGTAAGAGGTGCGCTGTTCTGCGTCGATCAGTCGTGGCAGCAAGGCTATACCCAGCGGGTCTGGCGGATACTCAGACTTTTCATTGCTTCCAGCCACCATTTTCAATTCACACAGCTTACGCGATAGAAAATTTTGGTTGGCGATGCAAAGCGCTGTCACTACACAAGGTTTAACACGTGGCTCAAGTTACACTTCATGATGTGGCGGTGGCAAGTGGCGTTTCCGTTCAAACGGTCTCGCGCGTAATTAATCAACGCCGTGATGTCTCGGAAGCAACACGTGCCCTTGTTTGGGAGAACATTCGTCGCCTCGGCTATAAACCAAATGCGCTAGCTCGTGGCTTGGTCTCGCAGCGGAGCCATGTCTTAGGCATCATTTCCCTACCGCTGGATGACTATTTCCGCTCGCAGATTATGACAGGGTTGGAGAAGCAAGCTCGCGCCATGGGCTATGCTTGTCAGCTCAGTTTTACCAGTGACGATGCCAGTGATTTGCGCGAATTGATCGACTCGATGTTGGCGCGTCAGGTCGATGGCATTATTCTACTGACCCCGAAACGTTTTGCGGACCCAGAGCTGCAAGTCGATGTGCCGATCGTTACCTTGGCCCATAAGCTGGGCAACCCACGCTCGATCAATGTCGATGTGGATAATGTGGATGGCGCCTATCAGGCGATGCGCCACCTCTTAACCTTGGGACATCGGGCCATTGGGCAAATTGTGGGTCCGTGCGAGTGGATTCCAGCCTCTGATCGGATTGAAGGGGCGCGACGTGCATTAGCCGAACATCAACTCAGCCTAGCTTCGCCCTATATTGTGGAGTGCCAAGAGTGGTCTTTTGAATGTGGTTATGAGGCAACCCGTACGTTACTAGCCAATTCTCCAGAGATCACCGCAATTTTTTGTCACATGGATTGGATGGCGGTCGGAGCTTATCGGGCGCTACGTGAAGCCAATCTGCGTGTTCCTGAAGACATTAGCGTGGTGGGCTACGATGATTTGCCCATTTGCCAGTTTTTAGATCCACCACTTGCCAGCGTGCGGCAGCCAAGCCATGGGCTTGGTCGCTTACTTATCCAGTTGATGGTGAACGCGATTGAGAATACCGAACCCTTTCGTCAGGATATGCTGGTACCGACTGAGTTGATGGTACGCGAGAGTATCACGGCACCCAGAACACTGACCCAGTGAATCCCCCACACTATGGCAACTGGGGCAATGGAGCAATAGCCGTTTCTAAACCTATTTTGCTCTAATTTGTTATTCGTAGCGGCTTATTACACCTGAATCACGTACCGCATTCTATTAACCAATATGCGGGTTAGCCATTTTCTAGCAGCTCCCCATCCTGCTGTGATTGCTTATTTAATGTGCTGCTGTTACTCACACTGTGTCTGCCCAGTCTCAAACACCAAAGGAGTCGAAGGAGATGAGTTTTCCACTATCAACCAACTTAAACCGACGCCAACTACTCAAAATGATGGGCGTCGGGCTGGCCATCACTGCCTGTGCGCCGGCCACTGCCCCTGCTGGTGAGCAAGCAGCGTCAACTGGAGAAGGGGGGGCAGCTCCCTCAACTGATACAGTTGAAGTTGTGATGATGTACCACGCGACCGAGATCCCAGAGCCACTGATCGAACTGTTCAATGAAGAGTATGCACCGATCCACCTGACGCGGATTGACGTAGATCCCACTCGCTTCTACGCCATGTTTGCTTCCGGTGAAGCCCCTGATCTGGTGCGCTCAATGGCTCCTGACATCCCCCAGATGTTGGGTCGTGGGATGTTGCTGAACCTGCAGCCCTTCTTTGATACCAGCGAGGTATTAAAGTCAGATGATATGCTGCCGGTCAACAACTATTACCGAGCAGGAGATCCGTTGAGTATCGGCGACGGCCCCCTCTATGGCATGGTTAAAGACTGGGCGCCGGACGGATTCATTTGGATCAACGAAACAGTCTTCGAAAAAGCAGGCGTAGACGCGCCGGACCTGACCGAGGCCCCCACGGAAACGGATATTGCTGAAATCGCTCGTTCAATCACGATTCGGGAGGGTTCTCAAACCCAAACCTTCGGCTTCGAGACGGCCACAGGTTTCATCGACCGTTTTTGGATGAGCATGGCCCAGTCGGCTGGTGGCGCCCTCTACACAGACGACTTTACAGCCATCCAAGTTGTGGACAATGAGCCAGCGGTGAGTGCCATCAAGTACTTCTACGACCTGGCCAACGAGGGCGTCATGCCCAGCCCGCTCAATCCAGCTCCTGCAGATTGGTTTGGCCCAGACTTCACTGCAGGGCGGATAGGCATTGTGCGCACCGGCTATTGGTTCCACGGCTTCTGCGTCGCCGAGCCCAACGACGAATTCCAAGCAGCGCTGGCGGATGGCAAGATCAAAATGTATCCGAGCTTTAGCTGGCATGGGACGCGCTCGAATCCCTGCATCACCGCTGCCGGCGCCATTGTCACCAGCTCGACCAAGAACCCCGATGCCGCCTGGACGGCCTTCGAATGGTTCATGGGCAAAGAGCCCGCCCAGGATCGTGCCCAATCTGGTTGGGGCTTGCCGGGCTTGAGCTCGTTGTGGGATCTCATTCCTAAGGAAGGCCCGCTTTCGTCCTTAACCTGGGCGACCATTCAAGAAGAAGAGCCATACACCCGAGAGACTATCCAGTTCAATCCATACTTAGCAGGTGGTGAACCGATGGTTCCTGGGATTGTGTATCAGACAAACTTGGAACAGGCGCTCAAGGGCGAAATTACCTTTGAAGAGTTGCTGAACCGCATTGAGACAGAAACGAATGTTGCAATTCAGGAAGGCCGCGACCTGGTAGGCTAAGGCGCATCTGCGTAAGCTCCCCCTGACCTTCCTCAGCGAGTGCATGCTTGGGGAAGGTCAGGACATCTATGCTGTTGCCCCCGGCCTTTCTCGCTCCATCAGGTAGTTCTTACCAGGACCAGTCATGATCACCACATCATCCGACTCCACCAAGGCTCTCACCTCGGCGCGCGCAGAGTCCTCCCGTACATGGTACCGCAGGCTTTCTTCACGCCGAGTGCAAAAGAACATCGCCTTTTACTTGTTTATTGCACCGTGGCTACTGGGGTTTATCTTCCTCGTATTCTTCCCGGTGCTGGGAGGGCTGGCGCTCTCCTTTACAAATTACGATGGCCTAAACCTAAGCACGGTTAGATTTCTGGGTTTACGCAACTACACTCGTATCTTTAGCGATCAAGATGCAATGTGGTCATTGCAGCGCGTCTTGGTGTGGACAGCCCTGAATGTGCCACTGTGGCTGGGCCTATCCTTTATCCTGGCCTACTTGCTCAACCAGGGGATCCGTGCCCGCGGCTTCTTCCGCACCATGTATTACTTGCCCAGTGTGATTCCGTTGGTCGCGGTGGCATGGATTGGTCGGCTGATGCTGCATCCAACCACTGGTTTAGTGAACCATACCCTGAATCTCTTTATCCCCGGCGTGCAAATCAACTGGCTTACCGAATATGCCTTAATTTCCCTCACCACCATTGCCGTGTGGACCGGTCTTGGAGCTGGCATTGTGATTTTTCTGGCTGGTTTGCAGGGAATCCCGGTGGTATTGGAAGAAGCAGCCATGATCGATGGGGCGAATCGCTGGCAATCGTTGCGTCACGTAACCATTCCGCTGATGACGCCGATCATCTTCTACCAAATGGTACTCTCGATTGTTTCTGCTATGCAATACTTCGCCCTCCCTATCTTGCTCGCACCCACGGCGGGTGGTGGCGGTGGTACGCTCGGGGCAGCACCAACCAGGGATGTCTTCCTGTTCATGGTCCATTCATTTCGCCAGGCCTTTGGCTTCCATCGCTATGGCTACGCGACCGCGCTCACCTGGTTTCTAGTGATCCTGATCCTACTCTTTACGGCAGTTCTATTTTGGAGCGCGCCGAAATGGGTACACTCAGAGGCAGACAGCGAGAACTAGAGGGAACAGAACAATGAGTACAATCACAGGTCGCAAGAAGCGCTTCACTCACCGGCAAATGGGGATGATAATCACCTACAGCCTACTCATCCTGGCCACCATTGTGCTGATCCTCCCCGTGATCTACCTCGTCAGCACATCGCTCAAGTCGGAGAGTGAGTATATTGCGGAACGGTTAGAATTTTTCCCCACCACCCTACAGTGGCGCAACTATTACCTGGCCTTGACCATGATCGATTTTAGCCGGCATGTGCTAAATTCGCTCCTGCTGGCGACTACGTTTGCAACGCTTACGGTCATTACGAGTGCGATGGCTGGGTACGCCTTTGCGCGCATCCCTGGCATAGGGCGCTCACGACTATTTTCGATCGTCGTTGCGCTCATTTTGATCCCACCCAGTATTTTTATCATTCCCCAGTTCGTGCTCTTCTCGAACCTGCGGATCACCAATTCTTACTGGCCCTGGGTGCTATGGGGCATATCGGGTAGCCCCTTCTTCATCTTTCTCTTCCGCCAATTCTTTCTCTCCTTTCCCGCCGAGTTGGAAGAAGCAGCCGAGGTCGATGGTGCGCGCACCGGGCGCATTTTCTTACAAATTGTGCTACCCAATGCCTACCCGGCCTTGGCAACGTCATTCATTCTTACCTTTTTATCGGTTTGGGGCGATTGGCTGATGCCGTTGCTCTATCTGGCCGATAAGAACACCACGCTAGCCGTAAAACTGATCACCGCCTATGTCAATCCCCAGGGGTTTCCAATCGTGACCCCGACCCTCGCGGCCTCGGTTCTTTATATCATCCCCCCAGTGGTGATGTTCTTCTTCGTCCAGAAATATATTATGCAGGGCGTAGTCACCAGCGGGCTCAAGGGCTAACTTGAAAACAAAATCGCCCACTTTACCTAATGGCAAGTGGGCGATTTGATCTTTTAAGCTAGCGAGCGTACGGTGCGATTACCCAGCCAAAGCGGCGTTCAAGGTTGCACTGGGGCGCAAAGCGCTGCTTGCTTTTTCGGCATCTGGCTGGTAGTAGCCACCGATGTCCACCGGTGCACCTTGCGCAGCATTCAGTTCATCGACGATCTGCGCTTCGTTCGTGGCGAGCTGTTCAGCCAACGGCTTAAAGCTCGCTTGCAGTTCCGGATCATCCGACTGGTTCGCGAGTGCTTGCGCCCAGTAAAGCGCCAAGTAGAAATGGCTGCCGCGCGTATCGAGTTCCTTCACCTTGCGCGACGGCGATTTGTTGTTGTCTAAGATCTGGCTGATGGCTTGGTTCAGCGTTGTAGCCAGGATCTGCGCCTTGCGATTCTCGGCCTTGCGCCCTAGATCTTCCAACGAAACAGCCAACGCCAAGAACTCACCCAACGAATCCCAGCGCAAATGCCCTTCTTCGACGAATTGTTCGACGTGCTTGGGGGCCGAGCCACCGGCGCCAGTCTCAAAGAGGCTGCCACCAGCCAAGAGTGGCACAATCGACAACATCTTGGCGCTGGTACCCAATTCAAGGATCGGGAAGAGATCGGTCAAATAGTCGCGCAGCACGTTACCGGTCACCGAGATAGTGTTCTTGCCCGCCCGCACCAGATCGCACGTGACGCGCATCGCCTCAACCGGGGACAAAATCTGGATGTCTAGACCGCTCGTGTCATAGTTGGGAAGGGCCGCCTTCACCTTGCGGATCAAATTGGCATCGTGGGCGCGATTCTCATCCAACCAGAAGATGGTGGTAGCACCGGTGGCCTTGGCCCGATCCACCGCCAACCGCACCCAATCTTGGATCGGAGCGTCTTTGGTCTGGCACATACGCCAGATGTCGCCCTTTTCGACGGCATGTTCGAAGATAGTATTGCCATCGCCATCCACCACGCGTACGGTGCCATCCTCCGGAGCAATAAACGTTTTGTCGTGTGACCCATAATCTTCGGCCTTTTGAGCCATCAAGCCGACATTGGCAACATTGCCCATCGTGGTCACATCAAAGGTGCCGTGTTGCTGGCAATTGCGGATGATCTCCTGGTAGATGCCCGCATAGGAACGGTCGGGAATGATAGCCACGGTGTCGTGCAATTTGCCGTCGGGGCCATACATCTTACCAGCAGCGCGGATCGAGGCGGCCATTGAGGCATCGACGATCACATCGCTGGGGACGTGCAAGTTGGTGATGCCTTTGTCCGAATCGACCATGGCCAACGCCGGGCGCTCGGCATAAACAGCTTGAATATCCGCCTCGATGGCTGCTTTTTGCTCGGCAGGCAGCTTCTCGATGCGGGCATAGAGATCGCCCAAACCATTGTTGGGGTTAACGCCCAGCTCGGCAAAGAGATCGGCATATTTATCAAAGACCGGTTTGAAATAAACGGTCACCGCGTGGCCGAACAGGACCGGGTCGGAGACCTTCATCATGGTCGCTTTGACATGGAGCGAGAGCAGCACCTTGCGGCGCTGCGCTTCGCCGATGGCCGTGGCATAAAACTGGCGCAGCGCTCGGACGCTCATACGCGCACCATCCACCACTTCGCCCACCTGCACAGGCAACTTTTCTTTCAGCGTCTTGACAGCGCCATCGTTGCCGACAAACTCGATCTTGAGATTGCCCGCCTTTTCAATGATGGCTGACTTTTCGCTGCCATAGAAATCGCCATCCTTCATATGGGCAACGACAGTCTTGGATTCAGGTGTCCATTTGCCCATTGAATGGGGATTCTTTTGTGCGTACTGCTTGACCGGCAGCGCCACACGGCGATCCGAATTGCCTTCGCGCAAGACCGGGTTGACTGCGCTACCCAGCACTTTGGCGTAGCGAGCTTGAATCTCTTTTTCGGCCTCGGTGCTCGGCTCGGCGGGATAGTCCGGAATGTCGTAGCCGTGCGCTTGCAATTCTTGGATCGCTTCGACCAGCTGCGGAATCGAGGCACTAATGTTGGGCAATTTGATGATATTGGCTTCTGGCCGCTTGGTTAGCTCGCCAAGTTCGGTCAACGCATCGGGTTGACGCTGGGCAGGGGTTAACTTTTCCGGGAAGTTAGCAATGATCCGCCCGGCTAACGAGATATCGCTCGTCTCGATCTCAACATCGGCGACAGAGGTGAACCGTTGAATGATGGGTAGCAACGAATACGTTGCCAGAGCGGGAGCTTCATCGGTTAGGGTGTAGATAATTTTTGCTTTTTTTTGCATCACGTTCTACCTGAAATTGGGGCTATCATTTGCGTAACCGCAAAGGTGATGCCGAAGAGTGACAGAGAGACGTTTACGCACTCAGACGCCGCGTAAATCGTAAAAAGTACTTTTAGTATACCCCAAAAAGGCGGCAAATTGGCTATTTGCACTGTTTTGAAGATGGAAAAACAGGCCCCTGGGGTACACACCACTATACTGGCTTGCCAAAAATATAACGCTCAATGTAAGGATTGCGGAACTTGCCTTGCGGATCAAACGCAGTGGCGAGTTCGCGGAAATCAGCCATGCGTGGATAAGCAGCTTGTACATCCGCTGGGGCAATTCCAAAGAGCTTGCCCCAGTGTGGGCGAGGCGCAAAAGGCTTCAAAGTCTCTTCTAAAATTGGCAAAAATTGACTGACTCCCTGCCAATTTTTGAACCAGTTAAAATGAATGCCGACAATATCCTGCCCGTACGACGGGCTGAGCCAGAGCTGATCAGCCGCGACCGAACGAATTTCGGTCACGCCCAAAATGGGGCCCAACCCTTCGCGTAACTTGGCCACCGCGCGCATGGCGTCGACAGCATGTTCTCGTGCCACAAAGTATTCGCTCTGTAATTCATTGCCGACCGCCCACGCATCTTTAAAGTAGAAGTGGGTCAGCCGCTCGTGCCAAGGTCCAGGCAAGCCATGATGCGTCCAGTAGCGATCCGAAAATTCATCGCTGGGCCCGCGCTGGTTTGAGAGCGGGGCGCCATAGAAGTCTATCGGCGCGGGGACTGGCTCAGTCCCTTCGATCAAGCGCTTGACCCAGATGGTATCGCAATAATCGTATTGCCAGGTGGGGAAGGGGCTGACGCTATAACCAGCGCCCATGATCTCGTCGAAATGGTCATAGAGGGCGCTCATCGGCAACTTTTCGTAGACTTCTTGTTGCAGATAGAAGGCCGGTTGCAGATCTAGCGTGACTTTGGTCACCACACCAAGCGCGCCGAGGGCGACCACTGCCCCGTTAAATGTATCACCATCCTGTTCACGGGTTAGCGTCACCAGATCTCCACTGGCCGTGACCATCTCCAGCCCGGACACAACGGTCGCCAAGTTGCCTAGATTGTCCCCTGAACCGTGTGTGGCACTCATACAAGCCCCGATGACGGTAATATGATCGAGCGAGGCAAGGTTGGGCAAGGCATATCCCGCCTCATGCAACTGGGGGCACAGCTCACGATAGGTGATCCCAGCGTTGACTGTGACTGTACGCCGTTCGGGGTCGATCGCGACGGTATTGTCCATGTTGCCGAGCCAAAGCAGATCGCCATTGGTATCGGCAATATCGTTAAAACAGTGGCGCGAGCCGATCACACGTACCTTCTCCGCAGTCCGGACGATCTCTTGGATTTCTGCGACACTGGTTGGTTGGTGAAAGCAGGCCGCGCCGTAGGCCACATGCCCACACCAGTTTTGGTGATGAATGGTTTGCATAATGCACTCTAGGGTCTGATTTGCTTGTTTTTGATAAAGCGACACACTTAAGCGACAAATTGTCGCAGATAACGCCCACTCTGCACCAGCGAGGCCTTGCGCCGTTCCAATGAGCCTTCGTAAGCTCGATCTTCCACCTCGATGCAAACGGGGCCGTCATAGCCGCTGTCGGTCAGCACCGAGAAGAACTGCCCCCAATTCACGTCGCCCAAGCCGGGTAATTTGGGCGTGTGGAATTGCAAGGGTGTCCCCATGATGCCAACTTCGTCCAAGCGATGTTGGTCGACCCGGGCATCTTTGGCGTGAGCGTGGACAAATTTGTGCGCAAAGTCACGGATCGCCTTGAGATAGTCGATCTTCTGCCAGATCAAGTGCGACGGGTCAAAATTCAAGCCAAATTTGTCGCTGGGGATCGCCTCAAACATGCGGCGCCAAATGGCCGGCGTGGAGGCCAGATTTTTACCGCCGGGCCATTCGTCCTGCGTGAAGAGCATGGGGCAATTCTCAATCCCAATGCGGATGCCCCGCTCCTCGGCGAAGCGAATTAGCGGTGGCCAGACTTCGAGGAAGCGCGGCCAATTGTCATCCACCGATTTGGTCCAATCGCGGCCGATAAAGGTGTTGACCACGCCGATCTCCAACAGCGCGGCGGCTTCGATCACGCGCTGTATGTGGTCGATGTAGACTTGCGCTTCGGCGAGATCGGGCGCGAGTGGGTTGGGATAATAGCCCAACCCACTGATCGCCACGCCCGTATCGGCGATCCAGGCTTTGACTTCGGCGGCTTCAGCTTTGCCAAACTCGGTCACATCAATGTGGGTGACGCCGGCATAGCGCCGCTCGGCCTTTCCCTTGGGCCAGCACATCATTTCAACACAATCAAAGTCATTCTCTGCAGCAAAGGTGAGCACTTCTTGACCAGAAAGTTCCGGCAAAATTGCACTAGCAAATCCAAGTTGCATAAAACACCTCATTTCTAGTTCGCAGCGTAAACAGAGAACAGGTAAATCAGTCGACTAGCCTCTACCTGGATATTCACTTACCGGTAATTTTGCGCCATCGCCCTTACTCATTTTCAGGGAGGATGCTTGTCCCGATACAGGCAAATGAGATCAGCGCTGCGCCGAGCCTGCACGCAGCATTCATACCCGGCTGCAACAATTGCGAACCGGCGCCTGGATTGCAAAAACGGTGGCGACAATTTCCATTGTATTCATTGAATGGCGGAAGGGAGTTAGAGCTGTTCGAGCTTAACTTGGTTGACAGTATAGTTGAGGTAGGTTGCAATTTCAAGCTGGCCCAACCTTGCGGATCACAAGCCTCCGCAGCGCAGAAATTGGCCATACTTGATGCACTTCTTCCCCACGATGGGACTATTGTCACTGACAGCCGCTTCAATCACGCCTATACTTTCAGGTTGAATAAGTCGCCAAACTCGCATGGTACGAGCTGGCGCACGGGACCAGGGGCAAAGCGCAACCGCCTGCGGAGCGAACCCAAATACTAGCAGCAAAGTAGAGTGAACTTTGAATCATGCCACTGATCACGCGTCTCTTCATCAAAAGTGCTTTTCTCTATCTACTCGCCGCGCTCTTGGTTGGCTTGCTGCGAGTAGCCACGCCCTTCTTCCCCTTACCGGCCGTGATCCAGGCTCTCAATCCTGTCTATTTTCACCTATTCATGGTAGGCTGGGTGACCGAGCTGATCATGGGCGTTGCCTATTGGATGTTTCCCCGATTCACCCGAGAAGCGCCCCGTGGCTCGGCCCAATTGGCGTGGGCAACCTACGTGTTGCTCAATCTGGGGCTGATCTTGCGGGTCATCGCTGAGCCGATAGTCACGCTCCAGTCAAGCCAACTCTGGGGGACGCTGCTGGCCATCTCGGCACTGGCGCAATGGTTGGCGGGGCTGGCGTTCGTGATCAATACGTGGCCACGAGTAAAGGAGCGCTGAGATG
>CAZMRA010000039.1:0-24647 GCA_964568485.1 uncultured Caldilineaceae bacterium
ACCTGAACCGTTGGCTCCCGAGCTGCAAGCGTTCTTGCAGGGGGAAACTGACCAGCTACCGGCAAAACTGGCCGAAACTTGGATTGTCGGCACGCCGGATGAGGTATCGGCTCAGCTACAAACTTATATTGATCTTGGCATCACTCACTTCTTGTTCTGGTTTATGGACTCGCCTGACGAAGTAGGTTTGCGGCTCTTTGCGGAAACAGTTATGCCGCGATTTCGTTAAACAGCTGTGAGCGGGATGTCGCCGGTTTGCCCTTTGGGATCGGTGACATCTTGCCCTTGTATAGTTGTCTGTTAGGTTTCCGCTGGTTGTACGCAAGCTGAACCTCACAACGATTCTGTCTTCGTCTGCTCATCGCCCCTTCACTGCTGCTCGGTCGCGTTGAGTTCGTGAACAAAACCAGATCGAGGGATTCCCCTATGCCTTCATCCGTCCTTCCTGATCTGCCTGAACATCCAGCCATTGTTGGGTTCCCGAGCGACCCCGATTTACTTGCTGCCTGCCAACAAGGTGATCAGTCGGCGTGGCAAACTCTGCTCGACAAGTACGAGCGGCTCGTCTATTCGATCCCCTTAAATTATGGCTTGACCCACGCCGACGCCGCTGATATTGCCCAAACGGTCTTTACCGCTTTGATCGAACAACTGGATACGCTACGTGCGGATAGTAACCTTGGGGGCTGGTTGACCATTGCGACGCGGCGCCAAACATGGCGTGTCTTAAAACGGCAAAATCGCGAAGTGAATACCGCGGTGGAAATCGAATCGATCAGTAGTTTGTTTCCAGGCCGGCATGACGCCATTGAGCAGTGGGAGCTAGTCGAGTGGCTGGATCGAGGATTGTCGATGCTGGGTGGCCGCTGCCAGGAGCTGCTGTTGGCCCTCTATTTTGATCAGGACGAGCCTTCGTATGCTGCCATTGCCCGACATTTGCAGATGGCCGAAGGCAGCATTGGGCCGACCCGAGCTCGCTGCTTGCAGCGCCTGCGCGACATCTTACAAGATGGGTTATGACCGATGCTCTCAGCCATCGTCTCAATATTCATCAATCGATGTATTTTTATGCAGGCAAAGCGTATAGGTGAAGTATAAAAGTTATCATTACACTTTGTAAGTGAGGAGAGCGATGTATGGCTGGCCAACGCGAAATCACAATTGAACAACTCATTGATTGGGCCGAAGGGCGATTTTCTGAGAGCGAGGCTGCCCAGATCGCCGCTCAGCTTGCCGCCGCGGATGCTGAGACCCGAGCACAAGCGGCCTGGTTGCAGGCTTTTATGAAAGTCAGCTCGTACATTGTTTTAGCATCGCCACCAGCAGGTGTGCGCCAAGCATTGGATGCCCGTTTTGCCGAAGCCACAGCTGCCCAGCGCCCTCCCTCAATCTTTCAGCGCTTTGTGGCCGCCCTGCAATTTGATAGCTCATTTCAACCGGCCCTTGATGGGGTGCGCGGCACAGAGGATACAACCCGCGAGTTGCTCTTTTCGACGCCACAGCTGGATGTAGCCCTCAATGTACAAGCTAGACCGCAAGATGATCGGCTGGATCTTTTAGGGCAATTGTTGACGAATGATGCCTCTATCGACCCCTCGCAATTACTCGTCGAGATCTCGCGGCACGAATCCTCCAAAGTAAAGGCTGCCATGGCCGACGAATTCGGTGAATTTAGCTTCTCTGGTCTAAAAGTTGGGCACTATCAAATGGTGATCAGCGGTGCGCAGCTCGAGATTGTCATCCCGCTGGTGGAGCTTACTGCTTGAACCAAAATCCGGTATCGAGTTGTCCGGCAAACACAGGGTTCGGGGTGAGATGAGTATGGCGATCTCAGTGGATGAATATCTGGCGCTGACCTCTCCAGCTGAACAAGTGGCGCGTTTGGCAGCCGCTGGTCATCTGAACTCAACCAGCCTCACGCAATTCTTGGATGATGCAGAAACCTTGGTGGGCGATGATCCAGGACGTGCCGAGGCCCTGGTGGATCTCGTGCAGGTAGCGGCTACCGCGTTGCCTGCGGACGAACTACTGCCGCGCGCTGCCTAT
Organism: uncultured Caldilineaceae bacterium; assembly: GCA_964568485.1. GTDB lineage: Bacteria > Chloroflexota > Anaerolineae > Caldilineales > Caldilineaceae > CFX5. The sequence continues at coordinate 2,047 of CAZMRA010000039.1, forward strand.
CTGCGCGCCCAGATTCGGGCGATCCAGGGTGATTTTGCCGCGGCCGAGGCCTTGATCTTGGAAGCGCGCGAGAGTTATCTCGCACTGAATCTAACGGAAGATGCGCTGCGCACCACCGTGGGTCTGATCCGCGTGTTGGGCGAAACGGGGCGCTATCAAGAGGCTTTGCGCGCGGCCGAAGCAGCCCTCGCCCAGATCAACGCGCCAAATGAGTTGCCAGAACATAGTGCGCTGGCCGCCTTGCTCTTGCAGAATTGTGGTTATTGTTATGACCAGCTGGGCCGCTACGCCGAGGCACTCACAGCGTACGATGCCGCCGAAAGCCGCTATACTGCGCTCGACATGGGCGACCAGCGCGTGCAGATCGTCGAAAATCGCGGGCTGGTGTTGGTGGCGTTGGGGCAAGTCAGCGCGGGGTTGGCGGCCTTTGAAACCGCCTATGCGAGTTATCTCGCCACTGAACAAACGCTGTACCAGGCGCAGACCTTGATCAACATTGGCGAGGCTCAACTGTTGTTGAGCAATTATATGGCGAGCCTACAAGCCTTTGAGGCGGCGAATCAACGATTGGGAGCGCTCGGTGATACGGTGGACCAATGGATCTTGCTGCGCCAACTAGCCGACGCCTATTTAGCCCTGAACTTGCACAGCGAGGCCGAAGCCGCTTATCGCCAGGCAATCGACGCCTTGGCCGCCGGTGGGTTAAAGTTCCACCAGGCACTCGGCTTGTGGGGATTGGGGATCGTGCTGCTGGCCCGCCGTCGCCTCAGCGCGGCCGATGAGGCGCTCACCGCGGCGATTGAATTGTTGCGCACACTCGACAATCAACCCCTTTTGGCGACCTTGTTGATCGAGGCCAGCCGTTTGCGCGAGATGAACGGAGATCTCCCATCTTCACGCAAGTGGGCCGCCGAAGCATTGGCCCTGGTGATTGACAGCTCCTGGACCGTGCAGAAGATCTACGCCCATTTGCGGATGGCCGATCTAGCGATGACGACCAATAGCGAGGAGGCCGCGGCGCAGTTGACACAAGCCCAACGCTTGGTCGATGAGCTCAATTTGCCCCACCTGCGCTATCGTTTGGATCAACGGTGGGGCCAACTCTACGCCTTGCAAGGGGAGCGGACACTCGCCCAGCATCACCTGCAAGCTGCGATCAACGAGATCGAACGCTTGCGTAGCACGCTCGTCCACGAACGGCTGCGGGCCTCTTTTTTGCAAGACAAAATCGGTGCCTACGAGCAGCTGGTGCAACTGCACCTGCAGGAACTAGATCCGCAAGGCATCCGTGCTGCCTTTGCCGTGGCAGAACAAGCCAAATCCCGCGCCTTGGCGGAGTTGATCGCCGACGGTCTGCAACGTCACCTGGACGCAACCATGGATGAAGCCGTCGCCGCCGAGTTGCGGCAATTACAGACCGAATTGAGCTCCGTCTACAATGCCATGTTGGGCGCCCCCGATGATAACAGTCTCCGTACTGCCACGACCGCAGCGCTGCAGACGCGGGCTATGCAACTTGAGCAGACGATCAGTCAGCTGCAATTGCGCTCTGCCGTCGCGCGGACGGCCGCTGTTTCCGCCAAGCCGGTTCGCGCTACGACCCCCCAAAGCCCAGCGTGGCCCGAGCCGATGGTGCTTTTCCACACCTTGGGTGACGAGATCCTTGCTTTTGTCCAAGTTGGTGATCAGCTGGAGCTAGTGCGCCACTTGACCACCGTGGGGCGGATTGAGGAATTGGCGCAGCGGCTAGCAGTGCAGTGGTCGCGTTTTCGCATTCGTACGCAATTGATCGCGGCCCATGCCGAGCAGCTCGAGCGCAGCGCAAGGCGGCTGTTGCAGCAACTTTACAACGAATTGATGGCGCCGATTGTCAACCTGTTGCGTGAGTTGCTGCCAGCGACGCCGGATGTGCACAACCTGGTGATCGTGCCCCATGGCTTGGTGCATCGCCTGCCCTTTCATGCCTTTCACGATGGGGAGCGCTATCTGGTCGAACAATTCGCCATCTCCTATGCGCCCAGTGCGGCTATCTTTGCACTTTGTCAGCAACGGCCCCGCCGGGAGAGTGATGCCGCGGTGATTTTGGCTGCCGCGGATCCGCGCATCCCCGCGGCGGAGGCAGAGGCGCTGGCAGTGGCCGAACATCTGCAGAAACGATTTTCGGCAGTCCAGGTGTTGATGCGCGGGCAAGCGACGCTGTCCGCATTGCGGGCTGTGGCTGGTGATTGTGCGATCTTGCATCTGGCCTGTCATGGGTTATTTCGCCGCGATAATCCCATGTTCTCGGCGTTGAAACTGGATGATGCTTGGCTGATGGCGGCCGATGTGGCGCAATTGGATTTACGCGGTGCGTTGGTGACGCTGAGCGCCTGTGAATCTGGGCGGAGCAGCGTCGTGGCGGGCGATGAGATCCTCGGGTTGACCTATGCGTTTCTGAGCGCTGGCGTGGCTTCGTTGTTGGTTAGCCAATGGCTGGTACAGGATGCCGCAACGGCTGCGCTGATGGAACGCTGGTATGGGCACCTGACCGAGGCAACGGATCTCGCGCTGGCTTTGCGCAATGCCCAACTCGATCTGATGCAGGATTACCCCCATCCCTATTATTGGGCCCCCTTTGTGTTGATGGGGAAACGCACAAGCGACGAAGGCGTGTTGAAGAAAGGAATAACAGTTCATGAAGAGTAGCTGCAAGCCGCGTAGACTAGGCCGCTGGATTACAACGGCTGGGCTGATGCTGGTTTTACTTGTGATTTTCTATGGGGCTACAGATTGGCGGGGCGCTCAGCTGCAGGCTGCAACGATCGAGCGCACTGCGGCCGAGGCTGTCATCCCTTCGGTTGAGCAGGAGCAGCCAGCGCAAGCTCAATCCGAACCTGCGCAAGGCGAGCAGATGCAATCGGAGCAACCTCAAGCAGAGCAGGAGCAAGCTCAGCAAGAGTAGAATGAGAAAGAAGACAAAGAGAACGAGGGCAAGAAAAAGAAGAAAAAGGACGATCAAAAGTCCAAAGACGATGACGACGATGACGACGACAACGATGATGATATTGATGACGACGATGACGATGATGATTGCGAAGATGAACATGCCGCCGACGAGGGCTGCGTGTACGTCTCGCGGCAGATCGTGGTCAAGCTGAACCCCGCGGCGGGTGTCTCCATCGACATGATCAATGCGACCTATGGCACCACCTTATTGGAGCCGTTGTTGGGGAGTGCTGGAATTTATTTGCTCGAAACACCCTCGCTTGATTCGGTCGGGCCGCTGTTAGTCAATATGCGCCAGGATCAGCGCTTGCTCTATGCCGAACCCAACTTTTATGGCGAAGTCCCAGAAGGGGGCGGCCGCGGTAAGTGGGCGTGGGGTGGCTCAGCGCCAGTGCCGGCCGGCTTGAACGCAGCCCATCCTCAATTCAATTGGGCTGAGATCCATCAGCTCAGCCGCGGGACCGGGACCGTCGTGGCGGTGTTGGACACGGGCTTCCAGCTCGATCATCCGCAATTGGCTGGGCGCTGGAGCGATATCCGCTATGATTTTGTGGATGATGATCCAATCCCGGCTGAGGTGTTGATGCCGCAAGCTTTAACCACCGAGCCGCTCAACGAAATGGCCGGGCATGGGACGCACGTGGCGGGCATCATCAGCATGGTGGCGCCGGAGGTGAAGATTATGCCGCTGCGTGTGTTGGATGACGAAGGCCGGGGCAGCGTCTTTGTGATCGCCGAGGCAGTGCTCTATGCGGTCGAGTATGGCGCCGACGTGATCAATCTTAGCTTAGGTACCACCCAATCCTCCGAGCTGCTGGAGGATATCATCGAAGATGCGGTGGAGGATGCCAATGTGGTGGTGGTGGCCGCCGCGGGCAATTTGAATAGCACCTTGCCGCAGTTTCCCGCGGCCGATGACGACGTGCTGGCTGTTGCCGCGCTCGATGGGAATGGGCTGCGCGCCGATTTCTCCAATTATGGCGCCTGGATTGATGTGGCCGCTCCCGGTGTGGGGATTTTGAGTGCTTACCCAGTGAATAGTTACGCCTATTGGAGCGGAACGTCGATGGCGACCCCGTTTGTAGCTGGGCAAGCTGCTCTCCTGCGGAGTATCAATCCCACCATTACGGCCGAGGCGATCGAGATTTATATTGTGAAGAGCGCACGGCCGCTGGGCGATGGTCTCGGCGGGGGAATGATCGATTTTGCACAAAGTTTGCGGATGGTCGGTGCTGTCCCCGACTTGGTGGCTGTGCAAGAATAACTATTGCCCACCGCGGGCCTGGCGCCGCGCTTGTCGGCGAGCTGCACGCGCATCCACGGCGGGTGTGGCCGCGCCGGAGGCGGGGGGAACGGCGGGCAGCGGCTGCGGTGTAGACATGCCAATTTCGATCAACCGGCGCAATTCGCTGTCGATCTCGGGCGCTGTTTCGATTGGTTGATAGGCCGCCAACTGCCGTTCGACCTCCGCATAAGCTCGCTGCTCGAGCGTGCGGCGGCCAGCCCGCTCCCAACTCTCGCGATTGGTGCGGTCATAAACATCCCCGGGCAAATAGAACGCTTGCGGCCAGTGTTGCAACGTATGGGGCGCCGTCAGCATATGCTGTTCGGCCAATTGCGCCTGTACCAGCTCGAGGGTCGGCAGATCTTCGAGCACGGTCACCGGCCGCACTAAGCGCAGGGCCTGCCCACAGACCTCATTGTCAAAAATCAGCTTGGGCAGGCTGAAGGTCATCACATAATCGAGCATCCCTGGCCCCGATGCCGAGTTGATACCTGCCAGCGCAGCCAGCAGCGCGCTGCCAAAGGTTTCGGCTCCGGCTTGGGCATCCAAGAATTTGCTGTCACTCAAGGCCAGATATGATTGCACTGGCAAGTTGAGGTACTTGCCAATCGCCGCGTAGATCAGGTCGAGTTGCATCGCTTCGATCGCCAGCATGGGAGAAGTGGCCTCGCGCATGTGAAAGGCCGCCGGCGCACCACCAAACAAGACCGGCGTGCCTGGCCGGACCAGTTGCGCCAACACAATCCCCGCCAACACATCCACCGTATGAAAGACCGCCGCTCCCACGGGCGTGACGGGAGCGATCAAGCCCATCAAGGTGACGGGCACAATCTCCATCGGAATCCCATAGCGCGCACAATCGAGTAAATTTTGGCAAGAATCCTCGCTGTAGCGGAAGTTGCCAGTGGCGGTGATGGTGAAAATTGCCATTGGCCGTGCGCGCAGATCGGCCAGATCGCGGCGGAAGAGGGCCATCATTTCGGCCATGCGCGGGACACCGTGCTCGGTGAAGGCCCCGGAGACCACCGGTTTGCGCGAATTGGTCAGGCAGAGATAGAGCCGCCACGCATCGGACACCTCGGCGGCAATGTCGCTGGTCGAGAAGGCGGTGGCCGGATAGGCGATGTGTTCGAGGCCATCCACCAGCCGGATATATTCGACAAAATCACTAGTTACCGGCGTACGCGCTTCGCCCGTGCGATGATCGAGGATGCGCAGGCCACTCGATCCTGGCGTGAAATGCACCTGATCACCGCCGATGGTGGCGTGGAGCGCGCCATCGCGATTGTAGAGTTGAAACGAAGCAGGCGCGTTCGCTAGTGCGGTGTCGATGAGCTCCTCGGGGAAGAGCAGGCGTTGGCCACTCGGATCGAGCTGGGCTCCACGCGCCAGCGCCAGCTCTTGGAGCGCCTTGCCGCGGATCTCCATGCCGACCGTAGCCAAAATATGGCGGGCTTCGGCCAAAATTTGCTCGATAAGGGTGGTGCTGATCACAGAAAGTGTGGGGCGCATGGAATGCTCGGGCGTGGTTCAGATGGTTTGGTAATTCTAAAAAACGGCATTCTGTATTTGGCGATCATGCCGATGCTTGCTATTGTACAGTAGAAGCGCCGTGCGCGGAATTACGCAGTTTGTCTTCTTGGTAACTTTTTGAACGTTACCAGATATTCCAATCACAATTGCATACAAGTTGCTCTTCAGCGTTGGCCGCGGTAACGCAGCACGCTGGATGAGTTGTGGCGGAGATCGCTGGTGGCGGTGGCACGTAACCGAGCGCTGCGCTGCATTGAAGATGGCTCCTGGCTGCTTTGCCTATCTACGCGCGAACCACAGTATTGAGATAGGCACGATTTACATCCATCTCAGCTATGAAGATCGGCATGTTCTTCCAAGTTGCGCTTGAGAATATGGCGCAGAATAAATTGCGGACCAGCCTCACACTCTTGGGGCTGATCGTGGGCATCTCTTCGGTCTTGCTGATGACCGGCTTGGGCCGCGGCTTTCAGCAAGTCAATAACGAAATGCTATCGCGCCTGCTGCCCAATAAATTGACTGTGCGCCAGGGATTTAGCCTTTCGTCGGAACCCATGCCGCTCTCGTTGCGCGATGCCGAGCTCTTGCAGAGTCTCGTGGGTCGCTCGGCCATTCAGGCGGTGGCGCCCACAGTGAATGTCTGGGATCTGGACGTGCGCGGCTTTGATCCCGAAGGGCAACGGCCCCAATTGATCGCCACCACCGCGGATTACCCAAAGACGGCTGTGCTCACGTTTACCCAGGGGCGCTTTTTTACACCCGAGGAAGAAGCCGCTGAGGAGCTGGTGGTGGTGGTTAACGAAGCGTTCATGTCGATCCTCGCGGCTGGGCAAAGCGAACCACCTACGTCAATTTATATTGCCAATCGCCGCTTTACCATTGTCGGCTTGCTCGAAGAGACGAACACCTTTGGTGGCTTCGGCTTTCCCATGGCCTATCTGCCCTTGAAGCTGTTGCCTTATCCCCTCTACTCGGAGAATCTGCAACTGCACCAGGGCTCGCCCGTGGTGGATGAGATCCATGTGCTGACGACCGATGTGAACACCGTCGAGCAGGCCCAGCGGGAGATCGAAATGATTTTGCGGCTGGCCCATGGGCTGCGCAGCGCCCAAGAGAATGATTTCTCGATCGATGCCGATAGCAATTTCCTCTCGGTCGTCCAAGATTCCAGCCAGATTTTCACGCTGGTCCTGGGTGGGATCGGCGCGATCAGCTTGGTGGTGGGTGGGATCGGCATCATGAACATTATGCTGGCGACCATCACCGAGCGGACGCGGGAAATCGGCATCCGCAAAGCGATCGGGGCTAGAGATACGGACATCTTGTGGCAATTTTTGATCGAGGCCATCACCATCTGCTTGATCGGCGCGCTGATGGGTGTGGCGTTGAGTTACGGCCTCGCCCGCCTGATCTCGATGCAATTTCAGTCCGGCACCATGAGCAATTTTCAGATCATCATTGATCTGCAATCGGTCATGATTGCGTCGATCTGCGGTGGGGTGGCTGGGCTCGTCTTTGGCCTTTACCCGGCCTTGCGGGCGATGCGCCTCGATCCAATCCAGGCTTTGCAAGCTGAATAATTGTGTGCAGATGCAGTTTGAACTGTCACTATCTGCGTAAACTTTGTTTGGGTATCATTCGTAGAGGTATTTCGAACCTATGCGGAAGTGGATCGTACGAATTCTGTTCGGCGTCGGATTGTTGATTGTTGCTGGTGGTGTGGCGCTCTGGTTGGGCTGGCTCGAATGGCCCGGACGCCAATCACCGCAGCGTGGGCCTAGCCCAGCCGAGGAGATCGTCAATCAGCTGCCGACAGTGCCGGTCCAGCGTGCGGATCAGATCATTGAGGATCTCCAACTGGCCGGCAAGTTGAAATTGCGCACCGTGCGCGAAGTCAAAGCGCCCTTCAGCGAGGCGATTGCGACCATCAACGTGGCTGTGGGCGATCAAGTACAGGCTGAGGATGAGTTGATGACGCTCGACCGCTCACAGTTGACCGTCGAGTTGGACCGCGCTTGGCTCGAATTGACCAGTGCCCGGCAGACGTTGGCTGATTTAACTGCCCCCAGCACACCGCTGGAACGTTTAGCCGCCGAGACCGAATTGTTGGCGGCGCGCGAAGCCCTCACCAAATTGCTGGAAGGTCCATCCCCCTCGGAGGTGCAAGCAGCTGCGTTGTCGATTCGGGAAGCCGAAATCGCCTTGGAGACGTTACAGCAGCGCAATGATCCCAACTCAAGCGAAGTGCGTCAAGCGCGTTATGCCCTGCAACAAGCCGAAAACGCAGTGATCGACGCACAGCGCGCCTATGACGCCGTCTCTTGGCGCGGGGGCGAAGAAGCAGCGGCGCAGGCATCGGCCCTGCAAAATGCCACCATTGCGCTCGAAAATGCCCGCTTGACTTATGAAGAGGCGATCGCCCCACCAGACGAGCTCGAGATCCAAGCAGCGCAATTGGCGATTGACCAGGCGAAAAATAGTTATGCCCAATTGTTCGCCGAAGCCACTTCGGCCGAGGTAGCCCAAGCGAAGTTGCAGGTGGCCGAGGCGGAGGATGCACTCGCCCAACTTGAAGCGGGGCCATTGCCGCAAGAGATTCAAGAGGCAGAAGCTGCCGTGCTCACGGCCCTGACCGAATTTGAGGCGATTCGGGCGGATCTGCTGAGTGGGAGCGCCATCCTCGCGCCGATCGAGGGCTTGGTGACCCAGGTGATGGTGACCGAAGGACAGGTGGTCGAACGGGGTGATACGGTCGCGACCATTGCCGCGCTGGATGCGTTCGAGATCAACTTGAATGTCAGTGAGGAATATATTCTGGCGCTCGATGCGGGCATGCCGGTTCGGATCACAGTGGATGTAGCACCCACTCTCGTGCTCACGGGCACGGTTTTGTATATCTCGCTGGTAGATACCGACACCTTCTCGCAAGATGAGGGTATTTCCTTTGAGCCAGCCAGCTCCTCACCGGCGAGTTATCCAGTCGTCGTGCAAGTGGATGCCTCGAGTGCCTTGACTTCACTGCGCGCCGGCATGAACGTGCAAGTCACCTTTGTCGGCTCGAATCAACTGCCCCCCAATAGCTGGTTGGTGCCCATGAGCAGCATTCAACGCCCGAGCCCCGACAGCGAAACTGGCACGATCCAACTGTTGCGTGATGGCACTCCGCAGGAGATTGAAGTCACTGTCACCGCAATCACGCAGGGCGAGTGGCAAGTGGTCACCTCGGGCGAGTTACAGGAAGGCGACCAAGTGGTCGGCTTTGTTACCTCGTTTTTGGGAGATACCTCCTCCTTTAACGGCTTCGGGCCTGGGCCTGCACCGCCGCGTGCCGTGCGGGTTCGCTAGCTGGAGCCGATGTGCAATCGTTGCTTTGTATGACCAAATAGTGATGGAAAGCCTATGTTTTGCTTTCAACGTCTGATTCTCAGCTTCCTATTTGCTTGTTTGTTCCTGTCGCTGGGTGCCACGCAGGCCCAGAATGAGATCCCGCCGGGGATCGTGGCGGTTGTGCGTGGCCAGGGAGCGCTCTTGTTAGACGACAGTGGCCGCCAGTTGAAAGCCGCCCTGCCGCCCGGTGAATTGGTGATGCTATTGGGGCGCAGCGCCGATGAGGCCTTTTTATATGTGAGCAGCACAACGTTGGGCACGGGTTGGGTCGCTGCGGGGTCACTCCTGACTACCCATGTACCCGAGCTGCCCGTGCGAGCGATCGGGGATGATCCCGAGTTGATGGGGCCATTATCGACTCTGACCCTCACCCAAACCCAACCGTTGACCCAGGTGCTGCTGCCGACCCCGACGCCGCAGCGTGAATCCAGCAGCTTGGTGGTTACGTCCGATCCAGCTTTGACCACGCCGGGGATCAGTGGCCGCGTCACCTTGACCGATAGTCGGCTCAATCTGCGTTCCGGCCCAGGCACCAACTATCCAATTGTGGCCAGAGCCCAGCCTGGTTCGACTTGGCAAATTATCGGCCGCACGCAGGCGAGCGATTGGCTGCAAGTGACCGACGCAACAGCCGAGCAGAGCGGCTGGGCGAGCGCGGCCTTCTTCTCGATCCTCAGCGGGACGCTCGAACTCGCCCCGGTGATCACCAATGTGGCGCCGCCACCTATCTTGGTCCCCACGCCGACGCCCGTGCTCACCGACCCGGCTACGGAGTCATCGAGCGCGGCCGCGCCAGCGCTTCGCCGCGGATCTACTGGCTTGGCGGGCACGCTGGTCTTCCAAGACCGCATTGGCGGCACGATCTATGTGTACGATCTCGGCAGCGATACCCTCCGCCCCTTGACGAACGGTATCGATCCGGCGATCAGCAACGATGGGCGAATGGTGGCGTTTGCGCGGGATGGCGGTGATGGTGGGCTCTATGTGATCGACCTGGATGGCACGGGCGAACGGCGGATCTACAATGAACGCGGTTATATTCGCTCGCCCAAGTGGAGCCCCGACGATCAATACATTGTCTTTAGCAGCAGCAGTGGATACGATGACTGCCGCCTGTTGGATGGTGGTGTCTGTCTGCCCGATGCGGCGATCTGGGATTCATTGCCGCCGGAGTTGCAGTCAGGCACGGCGCTCAATGCCTTGCGTGGATTGCCCAATCAGCGTGAATATTTTTATTCGCTGGCCCGCATCGACGTGAATGGCGAAAATTATCGCGATATTCCCGCGCTCAACAAGGCGCAAGCGCCCGATTGGAACGAAGCGGGGATCACCTATCACTCGAGCAGTGCTGGCATCCAAATCACCGCCGACGCGAGTGATGTCCGCAGTATGGAAGTGGCGAATGATGCGTTGCTCGGCTACTTTCAGGATCCCGACTGGCAGCCAGGTGGTGGGCGCATAGTTTTCCAGCGCCAAATGACTGGCCAACACTGGCAGATCGTCGCCGTGAATCCCGATGGAACGGGGCTTGTGGCCTTGACCCGGCCCGTCACCGCGCTGGTCGATGAACTGCCTAGCAATGTTTCCCCAGCCTGGAGCCCCGATGGCCAGCATATCGTCTACCTGAGCAACCGCAGCTCGATCGAATCTGCCGGGGCGTGGCATTTGTGGGTCATGAACGCCGATGGCACCGACCAGCGTATGCTGCCGATTGATGTCCCGCTCGACTATACCTTTTCGGCCGAGCAAATGGTCAGTTGGGGGCCAGCGCGCTAAGTTCAGTCGCGTCAGGAGCAGGACCTACTTCCGCCGAAATTGCTTCGTGCTTGGTTGATCGTGTCTCCTGACGTGGCATTCACTGCTTAGCCCGCCTGTTTGGTGAGCACCACGTGGGTGGCCTTGGCGGTTTGGATATGCTCGCTGACGACATATCCAAGCTTGACCAGGTCGATGCCGGTGAGGAGCGCTTCCCCCGAACCGAGCAGAATCGGCGCAATCGCTAGGTGCAACTGATCGATCAACCCAGCTTGCAGATATTGGCGGATGGTCGCGGCCCCACCGGCTACCCGAATATCTTTGCCATTGGCCGCTTCCCGGGCACGCTCGAGCGCGGCGTGAATCCCGTCGGTCACGAAATGGAAGGTGGTTCCTCCTTCCATGGTGATTGGCGCACGCGGGTAATGGGTGAGCACAAATACCGGCGCATGATAGGGCGGATTCTCACCCCACCAGCCTTTCCAGCCATCATCAGCCCAGTCGCCGTCTTGGGGTGGCCCAAACATGTTGCGCCCCATAATAAACGCCCCAAGATTTTCTATGCCGCGCTGCGCCAAATCGTTGTCAACGCCAGTCTCGCCGCCGCCTTCGCCTGTCATCTCGTGAAAGACGCGGGTCGCCACCAACCAATCGTGCAGGGCTTCCCCACCGATGCCCAGCGGCTGTTCCAAACTCTGATCCGGTCCGGCGCCATAACCATCCAACGAAATCGAAAAGAAATCGACGCGTAGTTTTGTCATGAGTGAGCCCCTTTCGCTGGCTAGCGATCTTTATTCGTAACGGTGTAAAACAGGTGCGTTGCCAGCGGCGAGTTGATTGCCTCGCGGATGGTTAGCTGCACCCGGCTGTGATCGATGCCATCAAACAAACGACGACCATCTGCTAAGAAGACCGGCGATAAAGCGATGTGAAATTCATCGACCAAGCCCGCGTTGAGAAATTGCTGGATGGTGTCGGCCCCGCCCGCGATGCGAATGTCGCGCTCTCCAACCACGGCCCGTGCCTGCGCAAGTGCGCTTTGGATGCCATCGTTGACAAAATAGAAGGTGGTGCCGCCTGGCCGTTCCCAAGGGCTGCGCACTTGATGAGTCAAGACGAAAACCGGCGTGTGGAATGGTGCCTCTTCTGGCCAATATTGCTCGCCACCGTCAAACATACGTTTGCCTAGAATGCTGGCGCCGGTCCGCTGAAAGGTTTCTTCTAAAATACGATTGTCTTCTCCGGTTTCCCCGCCCTCGCCCAATTGGAGATTCTCACGGAAAAAACGCTGTGGGAAGACCCAACTTTGCAGTCTTGACCATTGATTGGCCCAATCTTTGTAGGTTGGATCGTGGGCATGCTCCAGTTCCATTCCTTCGGGGGCGATGTAGCCATCTAGTGACATTGAAACGCTAAAAAAGACCTTACTCATTGATTTCTCCAAAATCGTGAGGGTTACTGAGGATAGTACCAGGCAGTCAGGCTCATCCAGCGAGCAACGTTTCGGCAAGTGCTTCCAATAATTCGCGACACCCTTGCTCGCGGTCGGCGGATTGGTCTGTGCCATCCAAAAATGCGCCCTGCTCGGTATAGCGTAGGTTGGTTGTCGCGCCATTTGGCGTCAGTTCGATGGTCGTGAGCGACACCGAGAAAGGCTCATCGTTGCGCGTCATGGTATAAGCAAAGACAATACGCTGCTCCGGCACAATCTCCAGAAAGATGGTGTCATTGCCCATCGGGGGGCTATCCGCAAAGCGAAAGCGCGACCGTTCGTAGCCACCCACGCGAAAATCGAGTGAATACGCGTCGATGATCCAGCCTTCACCCTCGACAAACCAGCGACGTTTGAGCGCAGGGTCCGCAAAGGCGGCAAAGACCCGGAATGGCGTGGTGGGATAAGTGCGTTCGATGGAAAATGTACTGTGTACTACTGGTGATTGGACTGTCATGCGTTTCCTCTTTCGGTTGGCGATTCATCTTCGGCTAGTAGCTCCCCCAGGCGATCCAGACGCCGCTCCCACAATGACCGCCGCTCGGCGATCCAGTCGGCTGCTAGCTGGAGCCCCGCTGGTTCGAGTTGGCAGGTGCGCACGCGGCCGACCTTCTCAGTCCGGACAATGCCGCTACGCTCCAGAACCTGCAGATGTTGAATCACTGCTGCCAGTGTGATACCCAAGGTGGCGGTGAAGTCGCTCGCCGCCACTGGGCCTTCGCTTAATCGTTCGATCATGCGCCGTCGGGTGGGATCTCCTAGCACATGAAACACTTGCTGGACATGATGATGGTTAAGCATACACTTAAGTATAACGGGTTTTAGATAAATAGTCAAGTGTTGGCTTAACTATTGTGGTGCCGCGACAGGAGCGCGTGCGCGGAGGGGACAGAAGAATCGATGGCGCGGCAAAACAACCGCTGGCTGATCGCCGTCGGTGCTGCCTTCTTTGCAGATTGGTGGGGGAGTTAGGTGGCTTCGATGGCGCCGAGGAGCTGCAATGTTTTGCGCTGCATGGGGGTCAATCCAGTTGCGCCTGTGATCTTCATGCCGGCATAGGGGCCATAAGGCCGCAATCGGTAACGTAAGCAGCCAGTGGCTACTTCCCAAATGCAGACGCTTTCATCCACACCAGCACTGGCTAGAAGTGAGCCATCGGGACTAAAGGCGAGTGTCCAGACCCAATGTTCGTGGCCTTGCAGACTCCGGACTTGCTCGCCGCTCTGGGCATCCCAGAGGCGGATCGTGCGATCCACGCCGCAGCTGGCCAAGAGTTGGCCATGGGGGCTGAAGGCAACGGCGCGCACCCAATCGCGGTGTCCGCGCAGCTGATGGCGCAATTTCCCATCGGCGACTTGCCACACGCAGACCAGTTCATCAATGCCCGCAGTAGCAATCAGGGTACCGTCGGCATTGAAGGCGATGTCGTTGATCCCTTGGCTGTGGCTCTGGAGCGTATGCCGAAGCTGGGCCTGGCCCGTGGTTTCATCGACATCCCAGAGCAACAATAGACCATCTTCCCCAGCACTGGCAAGCAGTGGTGATTGGGCGTGGGGAGCAAACTGGACCACCCGCACGGCCGCGGTGTGCTTGTGCAACTTGGCCTGTACTTTGTGCAGCGTAGAATCCCACAGCCGCACAATGTGATCTGTCCCTGCACTGACCAATAGAGTCCCAGAGGGGCTAAAGGTCAGTGCCTCTACCCAGCCTTGATGATCATCGAGTGTGGCGATCTGGCGACCACTGTTCGGTTCCCAGAGCCGGATAGAGGAATCGGCACTGCCGGTGGCCAAAAGCGAGCCAGCAGGATGAAAGGCCATTGAACGAACCGTATTGGTGTGTTGCCGCAGGGCATGTTGGAGTTGATAACGCCCCTCAGTGGCAGACCAACGCCAGAAGTGCAATAAATGGTCAGCCCCGCCCGACGCTAGATAGTCGCCACCGGGGCTAAAGGCCATTGACCAGAGCCAGTGGTGATGCCCGTCCAACGTCTGGTGCAGGGTGCCATCATCGACATTCCACAGCCGCACAAATCGATCATCGCTGCCCGTTGCCAATAAGGTCGGGGCGTGGCCCTCCGGATCAGGTGGCCGGAAGCAGAGGGTGCGGATCCAGCCTGTATGGCCTTGCAATACGATGCGTGTCTGGCCGGTTTGCATATTCCACACTCGTATCGTGAGATCATCACCACCGCTGATGCAGGTACGGCTGTCGGGCGAGAATGCCAGAGAATTGATCCCTTTGGTGTGGCCAGGTAGGAGCAGTTTGAGATCTCCGCGCTGCAGATCCCACACTCGACCAACAAAATCGGCTCCCCCGCTGGCTACTAGTTTGCCGTCGGGGCTAAAAACGACGGCACGTACTGCGATTTCGTCCCCTTGGAAGCAATAACGTACTTGGCTAGTCTCGAGTGGGGTCCCAATTTGCCAGACTCGTAAAGTCTTATCGAGGCTACCACTGGCGAGTTGGCTACCATCGCCATTGAATGCTAAACAGCGGATTTCATGGCTATGACCGCGCAAGGTGTGTAATCGCTTACCAGTTGCCGCATCCCAAAAATGGATGAGAGTGTCTGCACTGGCGCTAGCGAGCAGATGGGGCGTCTCTGGGTTGGGCGAGAAGGCAACACCCCACACGGCATCGGTATGCTCTTGCAGCACATGAAGCAAAGCGCCATCGGCCGCGCGCCAAATGCAAATCCGGTCATCCATACCGCCGCTGGCGATCAATTGGCCATCCCGACTGATCGCCACGGTACGCACCCAACCGGTGTGCCCATGCAAAACATGCAGCATCTGCCCGGTGCGATCTCGCCAAATGCGGACGGTATAGTCGTCGCCGCTGGTGACAAAGTGCTCGCCATCTGGGAAAAAGACAATCGACCGCATCGACCCCATATGCGCGGCAAAGATCACATCGGGTTGATAATCGCTGGAGCGCCAAGTGCGGAGCTCACCATCGGCCGTGCCAGCCATAATCCATTGGCCGTCGGGGCTATAGGCAACGGAGTGAACGACCCCAAAGGTGTCGGAAAAGACTGAGCCTGTGAGGTCGGCATAGCTCAAATCAAGCCCAGGTGCTTCGACTCCGCTGAGCCAAACTTGCCAAATCGGTAGGCGCGAAAAATCGAGCCCGCGCAAATTGATGCGCAAATGGAGCAGCAAATTTAATAGATTGCCACCTGCGTAGCCGGGCGCTATGGAGGGTGATTCGCGTAGTCTATCTACCAGTTGCCGGCAATGGCTCCGGAAGCCCTCTGCGCCCATGAACCGATGAATTCGCTCGGCAATCGGGGCAAGGAGCAAACGGATCTGGCTTTGACGGACATGTTCTTGGCTCTGCGCCTTGACAAGGGCATGATGGCGCAGCAGGACGAGTTCGCTACTTTGGACCTCGTGAACTGCTTGTTCGATCAAGTAGTCGGTGACATATTCGGTGACTACATTTTGCAGGGTAAAGCCATGCGCTGTCTTTTCGATCAGTGAGCGGCGTTGTAGGCCTTGCAGTGCTTCGAGTAGATGTCGGCGGGACGGTGGTTGCAGCAAGTTGGCGGTGAGATCACTCACCGAGATGCTCTCGCGTTCAACCGCTAACCAGATCAAAATCTCGCGCTCGAGTGGAGTCATGCGTGCGAATTGTTGATCCAACACCGAGCGGACGTCATCAAAAATCAGTGGCTCATCGCTCAGAAAGCTGTCGACATCCCCATCGAACAGCTCGGTGATGGTGCGGGCAACCAATTTGAGGGCCAATGGGTGGCCGGAATAGCGGTCGATCAGCGTGTTGGTTGCGTGCTCGTTGGCGGCTAATCCGCGGGTTCTGAGCAGCGACCGGCTGGCTTCGGTCTGCAATCCACTTAAAGCCAAGGTACGCACCCAGGGGAAATCTTCGGCGCTCTGTTCGACCATACGCGGCCGCTCACGGCTGGTGATGATGATTGTGCTCTGGTGCACATGTTGAGTCAGACGAGCGAGCAACTGCTCATAATCTTCATAGCCGGGAGAAAATTGGCCGGCAGCCCCGGCCTGGAGAATGCTCTCTAGGTTGTCGAGGATCAAGAGGCAGCGTTGTTGCCGCAACAGGTCCAGCAATAGACGCAGACAATCTTCTAGATTCTGCGGGAAGACGCTGAGCGGCTGCGGCGTTAGTAGTTGGAACAATTGCGGCAGTAGCTCGGTCAACGGCGGCGCATTGATCAGGGAGCGCCAGAATACGATATCAAAGCTGTTGGCCAATTGGCGTGCCGCGTGAGCGACGAGCGAGGTCTTCCCAACCCCGCCAATGCCCAAGACGATCAGCAATTGTGTGGTCTCTTCGGTAAGCCACTCCTGGATCAGCTCCAGCTCATGCTCGCGCCCATAGAAGTAGGTGGCGAGAGGAACCTCTCCCCAGTCTTGTTGCTGGCTACGCATTGGAATAATTGGCTGATGTGTTGTCGTGGGTGGGGGAGTGGGGGAAGGCGTGGCCGCATTGGCACTGAGGGGGCTTTCCGGCGTACCATCGCGAATTTGCAGGTATAAGGCCACGGTCGCTGGGTCGGGCTCTACCCCTAACTCGTCGTGCAGGAGGGTCTCACAGGCATTGTATTGTGCGAGCGCCGCGGTACGCTCGCCTTGGCGTGCGAGGGCGAACATCAACTGGCGATGGGCCTCTTCGCGCCAAGGTTCAAGGGCCAATTGCCGACGCGCATAGTGGCGCGCATTCTCCATATGATTCTGCCGGAGGGCATAGGTGGTCAACGCGTAAAAGATTTCGAGCGCTTGGCGATGGAACTGCTCGCGCTGGACCACCATCCACTCTTCAAAGGGCTCACTATCATAAAGCGTTAATTCGGCTAAAAAATCACCTTGATAGAGTTCCCCCGCTCTGGTTAACCGCTCAATACAAGCTGGGCACTGATCCAAATGGGGATGATCACACGTGGTGTATTCCGTATATAACCTAGAAAATTCTCGAACATCGACCACCAGTGCGCCAGCGATCAGCGGGTCCAATTGCAGCGTGTGTTGGCTGATAGAGACCAACAACTCAGTGCCCGGGATCAGGCTGCTTAAGGTTTGGCGCAGTTGGCGCAAAACGTGGCGGAGATTGGTGCGGGCCTGGGCTTCGGGGTAATCGGGCCACAATAACATGGCTAAATGGGCGCGCTGATGAGCCCGTTCGGCTTCAACCGCCAAGTAAGCAAATAAGGCACGTACTTTGTTCGATTCGAAGGTGGTGATGACTTCGGCGTTAGCGGCTAATTGGAACCCACCAAACAGGGCAAGGGTTAATTGCGCCACGAATATATCCTTATAGCGTTTAGAAGGATTTGTCTATTATAAAGTGTAGTTTTTTGAGCCAATAGATACGTTGCGGGCGAGATCGTGAGGCGCGTGTGGTCAAATTGCTTAAATTGGTCAGATCACCACACGCTTTACACACGCTTTTGACCCCATTACCACACGCTTTACACACGCTGCTCTGCTATGCTATAGCCACACTTACCTAAAAGGTCAGTCGTCAGCAGAGAATGAATCATGATAGATAACAACGAGCCCGTATTCCCAACAAAATTACCTGCCTATCGAGCCCAGTTGGTGCGCTTATGGGTAGAGACCTCCGAGGATCGCCCACCCGTGTGGCGGTTTAGCATTGAAGATGTGGTGACGAAAGAGCGACACGGCTTTGCAGATCTCGATGCGTTGGTCTGCTATCTGTTGTCATTAATGGATGAGGCCTTGCCCCAACCGCCCTCGGATTAAGAATATTTTATCCTAGGATGGCGCTTAGGTAGAAGAGGAAAGTGTCATCAGGGCACCAATTGCTTAAAAAGGTCCCAGCGGTTGTGTTAGACGCCGTGCGAATATCGCTTGCCTGAAGCTCGCCCAGTCAAGGTTTGTGAGTTGTGCTGTACTCCAACTCGGTTAGGCGCGCTTGCATCCTGTGTAATCGACCGAGGAATGGCACGTAGGCAGAGGGTTATAGTGTAAAGGAGACCTGAAAATGAACAATGCCTTGATGAAGCGACTCACTATCCGTATTGTGGGGTGGCATGTTGGTGTCCGCCTGACGTTGGGGTTCTTACTGGTGTTTGGGCTTGCTTGGGCCTTTACGTAATCTACCCAGGCCGTCACCTATACTATCCCCTGCACGGATGGGGTAGGGAATGTGGACGCCCTGCGTTCGGTCATCGCTACCGTAAACAGCAATGGCCAGGCCGACACAATTGAACTGGAGGCCAATTGTGTTTACAAACTGTCATATGCGGATCATCCTGGTCTCATCATTCTTCCCGACGGTGGCCGCCCGCTGACCATTAACGGCAATGGGGCCACGATTGACGGCGATCCCAATTATCCCAAAGATATTTTTGATATTAGGAAGAACGCGGTCGTTGAGATCAATCGCTTGACGATCATGGGTAGTCGTTGGGGAGGGGACCGGCGTGGGGGTGCAATTATCAATGCTGGGACTTTAACCCTGAATGGCAGCACGCTCACCAAAAATGATCCCTGGACAGGCGGTGTACTTGCCCAATTGACAGACGGAGTGATGACAGTAAACAACAGTACCGTGAGCGGTAATTATGGCACAGGGATTGAGGTGAATCCCGATTCCACGCTGACCCTAAACAACAGTACGGCGGCCAATAATGACGGTGCTGCGCTATCGCTGAATGGAACTCCTCAAGTCTTCTTGAATAATAGCATCGTTGAGCAGTGTGTGATTAACGCCCGGATCTCCGTGAGAGCATACCACACGCTGATGGGTAAAAATCAGCGCTGCGTCACTCATGAGGTGGATGGTAACATTGTTCTCGCCGACAGCGACAGAATCCCATTAAGGCCGCTGACCGGTAATCCGCCTTATCATCCTTTGCCCCCCGCCAGCCCCGCCATTAACGCCGGTGACAATAGTTTGGTGCCGACATGGATGACAACTGACCAAGCGGGAAATCCGCGCATTGCTGGCGTGAACCTCCCTGTCGATATGGGCGCAGTCGAATATCAGATCTTGCCGCGCACGGTTGATGTCGGCGCATCTCTCTCTAATGTCCAAGAAGGAGCTCCCGTGCGGATCACCTTTTACCGCACCGCGCCGTCCGACGATCTGATGTCGGTTTACTTCAGCGTGATCACTACGGGCGCTGATCAGGTGGAAGTGCGTGATCTGGAGGGAAATCTACTTCAAGGTCGTGTTACCATGCCCGCCGGAGTCAGTTCGGTCGATGTCTGGCTGACATCTTTGGTGGACGGCATCGCCGAAGCGAATGAGCTAATTCAGGTAAGGGTGCTTGATTCTGATTCCTATGAGTATCATCCAGGGACACTTCTCACTGCTGATATTAATGTGTCTGCCAATGATTTTGGCGTGACGAATCTCAACGATTTCAATGGTGACGGGGCGAGTGCGGCTGCGCGCGAAGGTACATTGCGCCAGGCACTGGAAAATGCCCGTAATCTGCTCAGCGATGACACCATCACGTTTCTGAATGTGGAAGGGGAGATCATCCTGACCGGCGGGCCATTGGTCGTAAACGATGGCGGCGCTTTAACCATTGAGGGAGCAGGGATCACGCTCAATGGGAATGATGCCGTGCTTCCGCTTTCGATTGGTAGCGGTATCCAAAGTGTGATCAATGGGCTAACCATCACGGGCGGTAGAGGTGGTGGCCTGATGAACTCGGGAGAAATGACATTAAACGATGTCGTTATCCGTGCAAACAAGACAGTTTTTGATTTGGGCGTCTTTTCCGGTGGTGGCTTGCTCAACTTTGGCACGCTCACCATCCATCGAGGGGTAATCAGCAACAACGTGGCCCAAGATAGCGGTGGTGGTATCTTTAACGGTGGCACGTTGACGCTCTACTATAGCTCGATCTTTGGTAACCAAGCTGGTGGTAGGGGTGGCGGTATTTTCAACACCGGTGTGATTACGCTAATCAGTAGCACGATCAGTAGTAATCGCGTGACCGGGAGCGATGGTGACGGGGGCGGCGCAATCTCCAATCTCGGCAATGGCAGTCTCACCTTGATTCAGTCGACAATCGGCTACAATCAGTCCGCAACAGGCCCCGGTGGCATCCGTAGTTCTGGGTCGCTCACCATCCAGAATAGCATTGTTGCCAACAGCGTCAATGGTGATTGTGTCAGTACCGGTACCAATGCAATTGTCTACAGCTTGATCGAAGACGGTGGTTGTGGCATTAGCGATGGTATGAATGGCAACCGCACTAGTAACCCGAACCTTAGCGCACTGCAAGTGGTTGGCAATCAAGGTTTTCTTCTCCTAAACCAGCCCAGCCCAGCCATTGATGGCGGCAATAACAGCCTGCTGCCCCCAGAGATCACCGAGGATCAGAGCGGCAATCAGCGCATTTTTCCAGCGGATGGAACGGTCGACATGGGTTCGATTGAGTTTGGGCAAGTGGTGCTGACCCTTGTGGAAGCCATAACCACATTGGAAGAAGGTTCAAGCAGCCAGTTCACCCTTAGCCGTATGGGCCTGATCGATGAACCGTTGGTTGTTCACTTTGCGCGCGGCAATGCGATTGGTGCGGATGATTATAGCTTGAGTATTGCCGGTGTTCCGCTGACTGAGGATCAAGTGACGATGCCTGCTGGCTTGGCATCCTTAACCATTGATGTGCAGATTATCGATGACATTGGCGCCGAAGCGGATGAACTAATTGAGCTCACTTTGCTCGATACGGATGATTACAATCTCGGCAGACCAGCGGCAGTGAGGGTGAAGATCCCGGCGAATGACCTTGTGGTGACAACCCTCAACGATCCCGAGCACCCGACCAGTCCGAACGACTGGAGTGGTACATTGCGTCAGGCCATGCTCAATGCGAATGCCTTCCCCAGCGACGATACCATCACCTTCGCCGTGGCCGGCAGGATCACACTGAATGGCACGCCTTTATATCTAGAGCCGAATGGCACAACTACAATCGAGGGCGCGGGCATCACCCTTGATGGTGCTGGACGTTCAAGTGTCTTGATGTTTAGGGGGGGACATGGGGTCATTAATAATCTGACCATTACAGGTGGTTTTGCTGACTATGGTGGTGCTATCAATGCCGTAGTATATGGGTTAATCATCAACAATAGCCTCCTTTATGGCAACACAGTGAAGCAGGCTGGGGGAGCCATCTATCATGAAGGCACGCTCACGATCAACAACAGTACGATCCGTGACAATGTGGCGGATGAGGGTTTCGGTGGTGGTATCTTTAGCTTTGGCACGGTGACGCTCAACAATAGCACTGTCGGCAATAATATAGCGCACGATACTGGTGGGATTGCGCAGTGGGAGGGCTCATTGACGATCAACAATAGCACAATCACTGGCAACCATTCGTACTTCACTCCTCATCAGGGTGCCGATGGTTTGGAGATCAGCAATGCTACGCTGAGCATCTATAACAGCATCATCGCGGGGAACAAGACTTATCAAACCGTCAGCGTCAATTGTCGGGCAGAGGCGCTTAGAGCGGAACCGATTATTCGGAATAGCCTGTTCGGGCCTGAGAGTTGTGGGGCTACCAATGGCGTAGCTGGGAATATTATTGTCGAACAAGATGCGCCTATCCTCGCCACCTTGACCGGCTATCCAGGGTATTATCCGCTCTTGGCGGGGAGTCCGGCCATCAATGCTGGTGATAACGAATTTCTCCTGGCCGCGCTGATCACCGATCAAGCAGGTAACCCACGCATCATCGACGACATTGTGGACATGGGCTCAGTTGAGTACAACCCCAACCCGATGAGCAATGTTTCCCCAGTGATTGCGGTCAATGGCAATCGGGTCACGGTCAATGAAGGTTCCGGGGCACAGGCCATTGGCCTTGCCAACGACGCCGACGGTGATCCGATTACCCTCAGTGCCTCGCTTGGTACCGTGGTAGACAATCAGGATGGCACTTGGTCCTGGCATTTTGACACAACCGATGGTCCAGCCGACAGCCAAGTGGTGACGGTCAACGCCAGCGATGGTATTCAGGCCAGCATCAGCGTTACCTTTGAGCTCATCGTTAACAATGTCGCCCCGACAATTCTGTATGTAACCAACGACGGGCCGATCCTGATCGATAGCAGCGCACAAATTACAGTTACGGCCAGCGACCCAGCCGGAGATGCAGACCCGTTAAGCTACGAGTTTGATTGCAACAACGAT
>CAZMRA010000040.1:0-606 GCA_964568485.1 uncultured Caldilineaceae bacterium
CGGAATCGGCGACAGCCAGCCGTGTCGCTCCTTCCACTCGCGGGTCGAACGCGAAGAGCTGATTGTTGCGATCCAAAACGATCAAATTGGCTTTGTCAACCACGCCGGGGATCGGCAGTTGCCAGGTCATGGCGATTGGGCGATCAACCGTAGCATCGCCCACCTTCTGTCCCTGATACAAGAGAACGCTACCGGCTTGGTCGGGCACCGTATTCGTTGCTAGATCCAGTCGGAAGTGCTGAATCAACTGGCGGCCACTATCTAACACATAAATGTCCTGATCCACCACAATCACTCGAGATGGTTGGGCATCGGACGGGAAACGAATCAGAGGCTCTACCAAGCCATATAATGGCTGAATCTGTAAAACTTCGTTTAATTCGCGGTTGATCTGAACGGACAAATCATCGGCACGGGCTGAACGCCCCACCAAGAGAACGCGCGCTTGGTCCACATGGCCTTGTGCCTCGGACAACAAACTACGCGCACCGATCTGATCTCCGGCATCAAAAGCTGTTTGGGCACTCGCTAAGCGCGCCTCTGCAAGATCCAATAGAGCGTTGGCCTCAGCACGGCTCCCAGCGCCGGCCTGCCACTGCAAGGCGG
>CAZMRA010000040.1:616-3175 GCA_964568485.1 uncultured Caldilineaceae bacterium
CCGTTGGTACCAAGACAAGGATCAACACCGCCAAAAGCACAAATAGCCGCGCCCGTCGCCCATGTGTCCGCGCAGGCAGGGCAATGTGCGGGCTCGCCGGCTGCGTAGGTGCTGCCTCGTCGGTTGGGGTAGCTGTGGCCTCGCCAAATACCTGGGGAGGCGTTTGGGGCGTGGGCAAAGCTAATTCTGCGCTTTCAGCGCTCCCTTGTTCGGGGAAAAGGGCACTCCACAAGCCGCGCACTTGCTGACCCGATTGTTGCAATCGCTCACTCAGCCAACTTTTCATGGCGGTGGCAGGTTCGGCGTCGGCTGAGTGAGCAGTAGGTTCAGCCGTAGATGGTGCAACTGGGAACGAAGACATCGCGGCTGATTGTACAGTTGCCTCGACTGGTCGTTGCTCCACTTTCGGTGTGGCGGGATTCGCAGCAGAAGGCAGATCATGCACTGGCGGCGTGGCATTTAGCGTTGTGGGCAAACCACTGGGACGTGGTCGCCGCAGCGCCGCGGCCAAACCAGTTGCAGGCTGAGCCACCTTTGCTGGCGGAGCAACTGATGGGGTCAAGACAATCAAAAGGCCTGGTAAAGCTGGTTGATTCGCCTGCTCCAACAGACCAGCCGCAGCATCCGCACAATTTTCTGCAGTCAGGTAGGCCACCGTACTGGCAAGATCGCGCAGGGAAAGCCATTGCAGCCAGCGGCGTCCGCTGATGAACAGCGCTCCTCCGGCGGGCATATCTTGCCGATAGATCTCCCAGCCGCCTTCGGGTTCCGTAGCTTCATTGGCGGGAGCTTCGGCCCGATAGGGAGGATAGACATCAATACGATCGTCAGTGGTGACCAGCGCCAATCCGAGCCCATTACTAACAATCAATACGCGCGTGCCCATCACCGCGGCAATAATAATGGCAGCCCGCAGTGGTGTCTCTGGCTGAGCCTCCGATGCCAAATCCAACGAACGTTTGGCTTCGCGTAAGGCTTCACGCAACACATGTGATTGTGTGCCTTTGACCGTGTAATAGGTGCGTTGAATGGTACTCAACAAGCGCTCGGCAAAGGCTTCTTGTTCGGGGCTATCACCTGGCAGCTCAACCACAGCAAATAATTTACCGCGTAAAGCTTGGCGTGTATCTGGTGGTGGCTCCACAACGCGCACACCCACCGGACGCGTTACCTGGTCATTGGCCAGATACGCGATCCGCGTGTGCATGATCATAGGTGGTGAGTGGGTTTCGGACGGCAATGCAGTCATGACTAAAATTGTAGCCTGCCGCGCAGAGAATGTCAACCAAAGCGGCCACAATAAGGGAGGTACACAATCGCCTAATTGACGCAAATTTAACCTTAAGCTTTTACCGAAAATCACGTTCACCATCTCTGATTCTTGCCGAAAAACAGAGTAAACTGTATACATCATCAGCATGGCTTAAGCTGCATCGGGTGTACAACTGGATGCCCAAACAGATAAATTTCCAAGAGTCAGCTTAAAATCCAATATGGTTTGTGGAAATTTTGTACACAGCGGCGAGCCCAGTAAATTCTAAAATCAGTACTAGTAAGGAGAAGTCCGGCCATGGCAGTCGCAACCTGTGTTGAATGCGATGAGGAAATTGCAATCAGTGGCCGCCCTCGTCTGGGGGCAAAAGTAATCTGTAGTCAGTGTGGCGCACGGTTAGAGATCGTTAACACGTCACCCGTCGAACTGGATTGGGCATACGAAGATGAAGACGACGATAGCTGGGGTGGCGACGACGATTACGATTTCGACGATGACGACAGCTTCGAAGATGATGACTTTGATGACGCTGATTTTGATGATGATGACGATGATAGCCAGTGGCAGTGAGTGGTTACGCCGCTTATGAGTGCACGTTACCCGATTCCGGCAGGCCGCCATCGCGTGGAGGAGGAGATTCTACGAAGCCGGTTTATCACAACAGTGGGGCCGGCCTCTACTCTTGAGGAAGCACGTGAATTTATCGATTCCGTGCGCAGCGAATTTGCTGACGCCTCGCACAATTGTTGGGCTTATGTAGTTGGCTCCCCGGGGAGCACCGGGCAGATCGGCCTCAGCGATGATGGCGAGCCCCATGGCACGGCAGGGCGCCCGATGTTAACGGTGCTGCTGCATAGTGGCGTCGGTGATATTGTGGCAGTGGTCACTCGCTATTTTGGTGGTACCCTATTGGGCAAAGGGGGGCTAGTCAAAGCCTACAGTGGTGGCGTACAACTTGCTTTGCAAGATTTACCGACCGTTCCCTATGTGCCGAGTAGTGAATTGCTCATCGTGATTGACTATGCGATGGTTACCCCTTTTCAACGCCTCTACCCAGACTATGAAGTGACCATCGTCGATCAAGACTTTGCTGCCGACGTTACCTATCATCTTCGCTTACCGCAGGATCAACTAGACAACTTTACAAATGCCTTGACAGAATTGACCCAGGGTCGTGCAATGATAGAGGTTATCACCCCATAAACCAGCCATTATCCTGAGTCAGCGCTTAATTTATGATTGACAACCAACGAAATCTTCAGTAAGATGAGGCCAAGCACCAGAGC
>CAZMRA010000040.1:3185-4586 GCA_964568485.1 uncultured Caldilineaceae bacterium
TTTGGCAACTAACCAGAATCCCGTCTGTTCTCCCTGCAGGGAACAGGGAACGGTCATGGGCATGCTGGAGGGTAGATCTCTAAGCGCGGTAGGAAGGACAATCTCCTCATGCAATATGGCTCCTCACAAATGATGCGCTATCGCGATTTTGTGATTGCACTGCATACCGACCAAAACAAACGGTTGTTGGGCCGTGTCGCGGCTTCGCCCGTCGGCGACACGCCCGATTTTCCGCTCTACTTCTCCACGACATCCAGCGAAGTCGAGGATGCGCTGGCCAGCGTTACCTACAGCTCCGGCAAGTTTCTGAAGCGCAGTAGCTTTAGTCCACTCTACGACCCGATCGTTGGGATTGGCAAGCAACTCTACCAAGAGCTCATTCACGAAACACCGATCGGGCGGAGCTTGCGCCAGGCACAAGAAGTTGCCAAAACGCAATCCGACGGCCTGCGTTTACGCATCGCTACGGACGATCCCGAGCTCATCAATTTGCCGTGGGAATTCCTCTTTGATACGACACAATCCAATTATGTGGCACTCTCGCTATTAACGCCGCTGGTCCGACAATTTGCGCCTCAGCCCTCCTTAGCCTTGCGCCCAGTGGCCGCACCATTACGCATTCTGGTGGTTGCTGCGGAGGTATTGGACTTTGATGCGGAAGAAGAGATCGCGGCCTTGCGCGAGCTCGAAGCGCAGAGTGACCTGTTATCTGTGCAGATTTTGGAAAATGCCACCTTTGAGCAACTAGGAGAAGCACTCCGCACCCATACCCCACAAGTTGTGCATTTTATTGCCACCGGGGCATATGGGATCGGGCGCGGGCGTTGGTCCAAAGTGCGGCCCGATGATGGCGTGATTACGGAGCAGGGTCTTCTCTTTATGGATAAGGGCAGCAGAGGGTCGCTGGAAAACGCTGAATTTGTGCCTGCCGCCCAATTGCGACAATTTTTCCAGGAGCATGCTTCCGTCCAATTTGTCTTGCTCAATGCCTGCGACACCGATTTTGTAGCTGCGGAATTGGCTCGGGTGGTGCCAGCCGTTTTGGGGATTCGGGCCAAAGTGCTCAATCCAACCTGTCAAGCACTAACCCAAGGTCTATACGAAGCACTCATCAATGGACACTCCTTAGAAGCAGCGGTCACCGCCGCCCGCCAGGCCGTGGATCGACACTTTCCTGGGACCAGAGAATGGGGATTGCCTGTCTTTTACTTAAACTCACCGCATGGATTGTTGCTCACGCCGGCAACCAGAGCAGCATCAACCGCGCTCCGCATGTCCGCGGAGACAGCGACGAATGAGGCAGCAGCAAATTTGGAGGTGGCACCCCCCACCCAGCCAACCAGCAATCAGCGTGAACGTCAACGCCTCGGCCCACATGTTCGTGCACACGCACACGTCCCC
>CAZMRA010000040.1:4596-10788 GCA_964568485.1 uncultured Caldilineaceae bacterium
CGAGATCGAGGCGAGCTACAGCCAGGCGACCTTCTCGGCTTCAGCGTCCTACGGCTTTATCCGCGATGTGCCCACCGCCGGCATAGACGAACAGCAGTTCGTGAACGTCAACGCCTCCGCATGCTTTTAGAGATAGAGCAACGCAACCTGCAGAGCTTACTGAATCAACAAGCCACCCTCGGCGCGGCCACGCCCCCATTTACGCTCAGTCAGATTGCCGAAGCCGAGCAAAAAATCAACGAGCTTGAAAACCAGTTGCAGGCACTCGTCCCCTAATCCAACAGCAGCAAAGCCTCCTTCGGGCTGACTCAGTTCTTGATCGTACAGGAATCATCATGCCTCGACGCTCCCAGCAAGATACCGACACGACGCTCACGATCGTCTCAGACGAACCATCGCCACCGGCTGTGAATGGCCAGCAGCCCGCATCGCCTGTGCTGACATTGGCCCAGCTAGTCGTGGAAATAGAGCGCAAAGGTGAAATCCTCAACCAGTTGGCGCTAAACATCGAGCCGCTCCGGCCTCTGCGCATGATCCCCGTCGAAGGCGAGCTGGCCTTGCAACAGCAGCTGGATACATTATTGCGCCAAGCGCGCACCTTGGTTCGTCAACTGGCCACCGGCGATGAGGAGAGCAGCCAAACAGTCCTGCAGCAGTTGAGTGAAATCTTGAATGATGTGCACTGGGAGCTACTCGAAGAGACCATTCGGCGGCTGGCGGTCAAAAAACGCCAACAAGACGAAATGGTCCAACAGTACAAGCGGGATATCGAAGTGCATCGCCTGCGCATTGGTCGCCTACGCGCTGCGCTGGAACAAGCAGCGCGCGTGCGAGCCCCAGTACGCCCATTTGTTGCCCAGCTTGCCCGGTTGGAGTCACCGCTGCGCCGTGCCGACTTGATTTTGAACAATTTCGAGCAACCTTTTCCAGTCTTGGTGGAAGCCGTTCAAGCGCTGAGTGATGAATCAAGCCAGCTCGAAGAGGCAGTTGGCGCAATCGACCAGATCATCAAAGAGACCGAGCGGATTGTGCGCAATGCTGATCTGATCCTCATGCAATCACCGCTGGATCTCTACAATCGCTACCAATATGAAGTTGGGTTGCGGATTGCCAATGAGGCCGGCGCGCATGGCGTCAACGTACAGCAGACGGTGAAGCTGGTGCAACAAGATCGCGATATGATGCAGCATGCGATCAAGCAGATCACCGCGGTGATGACCGGCCAAGTACGCAAACAAGCTGGCACCCCAGATAGCAGTTCCAGCACCAAAAGCGAACAACTCGTGAAATCCCCCATACTCGAAAACGAAGCCACTCGTACGGCGATCCGGGCCTATCTTTTTAGCGAAGAGGAACCGCAAGCGACCGTGAGCGTTCCATTGGCCAGCCTCGTCCGCGAGATGGGCGATCTGATGTACCGGCTCTTTTTACCCGAGAGCATCCAAGAGTACCTGCGTGCCAATCTCTGCTCGCTGACCATCTCCACCAACGATCTGGAATTGCCCTGGGAATTCATGTATTACAATCACACGCCGGATGTGCAAGAGGATGACAGCCCGCCGAACGATGATGTGGAAAACTTTCTCTGCTTAAGCCGACCGATTGCCCGCCGCTTAATGGGACGCCCTTTGCCAACCGATCGGGCAACGCGCTCGAATCGCCCAGCGAAGCGCCAATTCCTCTTTATTGCCAACCCCACTGGCGATTTACCCGGGGCAGAGAACGAAGTCAATGCTGTGGTCGAGGCTCTCAAACAAAATTGGGCTGATCAGATCGAAGTCACGCTATTGGCGCGCGAAGCGGCCAGCGGCCGTCAGTTAAACCAGCTTTTGCGTTCCGACCGCTTTGATGTGATCCACTATAGTGGGCACGCATTTTTTGATGATAATGACCCCGACTACAGCGGGCTACTGTTACACAACCGCGAGATCTTCTTCGCCGATAAGATCCGGCGCTTGTTGGGTGGGCGACCGCTTGTTTTTCTGAATGCCTGTGAATCAGCCCGCAGCAGCAACGAAGGGCGCACGACCTCCGGGCTGAGTTACAACTTGCAGAAACCGGCACAGGGGTTGGCGGCCTCTTTTGTCTATGGCGGTGCGCTTGGTTGCCTGGGCTCGCTCTGGCCGATCAACGATTTGCGGGCTGCCCATTTTGCCGTTGAATTTTATAACCACGTACTCGAAGGCCAGATGATCGGCGAGGCCATGCGCCGAGCGCGTGTGCGCATCAAAGGCGACCAGCCCAACGAGATTACCTGGGCGGCCTTTGTCCTCTATGGTGACCCAACCTTCCGCCTGGTAGAATAAACCGTCGCTCCCCGCCAACGGGGCGTATCAGGATGCAATCAGCCTCAACGGTGTGATCTAAAGCACAATTAACCTGACGTTTGTTGAACAGCCAAAATCCCTCCTTTGGATTAAGCTGGATTTGCTCATATCACCCCCTCGTAACCGAGCAACTCTCCAGTGTCGGATCATTTACCCCAAAGGAGTTACACTATGAATTGGCCGCGATTGACTGTTCAATATTCTTCTGGATGGCGGGCAACTCACCTCTTGGTCACGTTTGCTCTGTTGGTCGGGCTATTGCCGACGGCTGCCTATGCCGCCCCCAATGCTTGCCCCTCAAGCCCATCTGGCCTGCCGAATGTAATCGAGCGGGCGACGTTCTGCGTTTATTACGATGATGATGACACCACCGATGCCCAAGCAACGGCAGTGGCTGACCATACTCAAGCTTACTGGGATCGATACACAACAGGCTTGGGTTTCCGGGCACCGCTCTTCACCGACAAGTTGGTGGTGGAAATCTTGGACAGCACTGGCTGCAATGGGGGGACTAGCCCCAGCAGCAACGACTTTAATGTCTTCAATGGCTGTTTTTCCACCAACGAGATGATCCGCAGCGTGGTCGGCCATGAATTGTTTCACCGGGTCCAATATAGCTATCATGGCACCGAAGTGAAATGGTTCAAAGAAGGCACAGCCCGAGCCATGGAAGATCTGGCCTTCACCGACATCGACCATCGGCCCGATGCGCTGAGCGCGCCCTTCTCGTTCAATGGCCAGGCCAATGAATATCTCAACAACACCAATGTTGATATCACCAGCGTGCCCCAGCGCTACAACTCAGCCTTATGGTGGAAATATTTCACCGAGCAATTTGGCACCACCGCCACCGAACCCGAACGTGGCATCGATGCCATGCGTGCCCTGTGGGATTCTGCCGAAACGCTCGATGATATTGCCGCGCTCAATGATGCGCTAAGCGACCTAGGAGCAGGCACCAATTTTGATGCAGCCTTCCGCCGCTTTGCCGCGGCCAACTGGATCAAAGATTTGGCCAACCAACCCAGCCCAGCCTTTAACTACATCGACGAAGACGAAGTTGGTAGCCCCGGCCAATACGGGCCGATCTTCCCCTCCAACGGCGGCACGATCAGCGTGGGCACACCAGCCACCTTCTCCAATCAACCGATCAGTCGCTATGGGGCACGCTACTTCCGGGCAACGCCAAGCGCAGCCAATTGCCCTGTGGTGAGCGCCAACTTCCACACAGATAATGGCCCGGCCTTCTACCACGTGGTCACCGATAAGAGCGGCACCCTATCCAGCTACGATCAGAGCACAGCGAGTGACTTTACTCGTTCGTTCTTCAACGATGGCTTGACCCGGATCGTCGCGATTGCAGGAAGCACCAACAACTCGGCCCAGGTCGATATCACCCTCCAATGTGTCAACCCGGTGATCGACATCAAACTGCCGCGCGGGGCTGCCAGAGCCAACGTCGGTCCCCACGATGCTCCGGGCAAATTCTTGGTGCAAGTCTTGGTGACCGATGGCACACCAACGGGTCCTGTGGTCGCTGGATTGACCAATAGCGATTTCAAGGCGCGTGTCAACGGGCAAAATGCGTTGATTACTGGCGGTGGCTTTATCCAACAGCAGTATTGGTTGGTTGTGCAAGCCCCTACCCAAGCCGCGGATGGCAATTACGATCTCGAAGTTGTCCTCGAGCAATCGGGTACTACGACGCCAATTGCATCCGATACGAATACGGCCAGCGTCTCCTACAACAGCAACAATCTCGATCAAATCCTCGTGATCGACCGCTCCGGCTCGATGATTTCGGACGGCAAAATGGAGGCGGCCAAACAAGCTGCACGCTTCTACGTGGATGTCACCCGCAACAATGATGGTTTGGCGGTTGTGCCCTACAACGAAAATGTCAGCCCCTCACCGTTCAACATCCGCGCCGTGACCACCGTGCCAGATGTACGCGGAGCAGCCAAGGAATACATCACGGGGTTAACGGCCAGCGGCTTGACCAGTATCGGTGATGGCATGGCAGAAGCAGTTGCACAACTCGCCGCCAGCCCGACCGGCAACTCGGTCTGTTCCTATGTACTCCTCTCGGATGGTATGGAAAACAACGCCCAATTCTGGAGCGATGTCCAGACGAGTGTGCTCGACACCGGTTGCCCCGTCACCTCGATCGCTTTTGGGGCTGCTGCCGATGAGACACTGATGCAAAATATTGCCACTGCGACTGGTGGGCTCTATTTCTACAACGATGTCTTTGTCAGTAGCGTCGCTGCTGCAGGTGCTGATGCAGTCGATCAGGTAAGCAACACCATTCTTGGCTTGAGCAACAGCTACGAATACGCGCAGGGCGATCAGGAAGGCCGTCAACGCCTGTTACGTGCACAAGGCACGATCAATGCCCGTAACCCCATCACGCAAGAGCATAAGATTATGGTGGACGACACCGTACGTGAAGCCGTCTTTGCGCTCGACTGGGCGCAGGGTAGCCCGCTGGATATGGTCCTCCGTCAACCCGATGGCACCTTGATCACCAGCGAGATTTTGCCCTACAACTTTGCTGATTACAACAGCCGTCATGTCGGCTGGCGCATTCCGAACCCACAACCCGGGGAATGGACACTGCTCGTTCGCTTGTTACGCCAAGGCCCGATCATTACTGTGGCCGATGCAGAGGCCAGCGACGCGCTCCAGCAAGATGGGAATACCCCCTATCAGGTGATCGTCAGTGGTCACTCCAGCCTGACCGTGCATCTACTGTTGCCCGATCGCTTGGGCACCCGCTACTTCACTGGCCAACGTGTCCCGATCTTCGCCATTGCAACCAGCGATCAGCCTTTGCCCGGTTTGACCCCGTTGGCACTGATCACCTCCCCGAATGGACGTCGGCAGATTGTACGTCTCTATGACGATGGTCAACACGAAGATGGCGTGGCCAATGACGGAATCTATGGCGGCTACTACACCCTCGTCAATCAAGCGCTGGCCGTCCCACCCACGGGCGAGGAAGGCCCGCAGCCAACGCCCAACAACGAAGGCTCGTACATGGTGCAGTTGAACATTCAAACGCCTGAATTCATCCGCCAGACGCTCGGTGCCTTCACAGTCGAAGCGGGTGAAGATACCAACAGTAACGGGCTGCCCGATCCTTATGAAGTTGAGAATGATGTCAACAACGACGGCGGCGACCCCGACTTGGATGGTCTCAACAACCTGGCCGAGTATGAACTAGGCACTGACCCACGCAATTCCGACAGTGATGGTGGTGGTGAGAACGACGGTTCAGAATTCGCCAAAGGCAAAGACCCGTTTGATCCTAGCGATGACGGCATTGTCGCCCCAGAATTCCTGAAGGTCACACCAGGTGTCGGTGCGAATATCATCACCTATGATGTGCGTCCTGAGTACGACCGCATGGTGCTCTACCGCTCCACTGGCGAGGATGGTCCGTGGTCGCTGCATGAGCCTGAGCTGCCCAATACGGGGATCTACACCGACACGGCAGACAATGGCACGACCTATTTCTATCGCTACATGGCGATCGATGCCGACGACGACCGCTCCGCCGTGCTCGACACGACGCCGGGCACGCCCAGCACTGACCCAGTAGCGCCCGAGACGATCCTGCTGATCGACAATGGCGCAGCGGAAACCGAAGATCTGGCGGTGATGCTCACCTTTGCGCCGTATGGTAATGAAGAGCCGGGTGAACCCGAAACCTTCGACGACATCACCGAGATGCGCATCAGCAACGACCCGGCGCTGACCGATGCCGAGTGGCAGCCATTTGCCACAGAAGTTCCCTGGCAACTGGCCCCGACCGAACCCGGTCAAGTCGCCAAGGTCTATGCGCAAGTACGTGATGGCGCTG
>CAZMRA010000040.1:10798-24494 GCA_964568485.1 uncultured Caldilineaceae bacterium
AAATATTTTCTGCATCTCGAAATAAATTTTTGCAGTACGTGATGGCGCTGGCAACGAGTCGCTCTTGGTGCTGGATGACATTCTCGTGGTCGAAGAGACTGGCGGTGGTGAGACCAACATCAATCTCTACCTGCCGATGGTCCAGAACTAGCCGAGAATCCAGCTAGACCAGTTAGACTTAATCAGTAAATAGACAAAGAGGCCACCTCTCCAGAGAGATGGCCTCTTTGCTTACCAAGCTATGGCTGGTTAGTAGTCGTTATTCAGCCGGGGTGAACTCCATGATGCCCGTATCAAGCTTCAATGCAATATGGAGCATCCCATCTTGAATCAGGTAGGTCGCTGCGGATTCTAAATTGCGCAGGAATTCAGTACCGAATGAATCATCCGGGCAAGCCATGCGGGTGGAGACCAGCGGCCCAAAGGAGAGGCTGCTCTCGTCCGCGGTGTAGGAGCCACCGCCGCGATTGCAATCCGCTTGGACGCGCGCTTCCCCATCCTCGCTGAAGGTCACGGTATAGCGGCTGGGATCGCTCGGGGTTAATACACTATCATCCGAATAGAGAATCTGGTGCAACTGCCAAACTGGCCCAACCAAGGTCAGTTCTTCTGTTGCGCCGCTCGTTGTCGCTGTTTCCACTGGGGCTTCTCCCGCTGTCAGCACAACACTGCTGCCATCATCCAAGGTGAGGGTAAGTACATCGTCCTCCACCGTGTAGCCGGTTGCCTGGCCGATTTGCTGCATAAACACTGTGTCCAATGAGCCTTCCGGACAGGCGGCCAAGGTTGAAATCAATGCACCCATTGTCAATGTGCCGTCTTCAACTGAATATTGTCCGCCACCCTGGTTGCAATCAGCGACCACGGCCACATGGCCATCTTCACCAAAGACCAGCGTATAGAGGCTTGGATCATCCGGAGTCGTTTCGCTGCCATCTGCGGCGATTAAAGTCTGGAGCTGCCAAGCAATCCCAACCAACTCATCAGCAACTGCACTGCCCTCCGCGGCAGCGGCAACTTCCTCGCCAACCGTGATCGAACTCACCACGGAATCCAGCGTCGTCAAGTCGGGCAAGAAGGCATCGGCCGCAGCTTCGGTCAACAAGGCTTGGTTTTCGGTCAGATATTCGCCATAAGCCTCGGCGCTATCCCCTTCCGGGAACTCAGCCGGGAAATCCTCAGGGAAGAGGTCGGTTCGCAATGGAACGATCAGCGACACATAATATTGACCATCATCGCTCAAGCCCTGGAAGGTATATTGGAAGCTCGTGGCAACGAATGGCGATGCATCGTGGAAGAAAGCAGTCACATAGCGAACACCGCTGCCATTACCAAAGGTGATCACCTTCTCCGCGCCATGAATTACTTGGGGCGCGCCGATCAACGGCAGGTAGGGCAGATTCTGCAGCTCGGCCAAATCCGCTTCAGTGGGATTGCCAGCCAACAATTCGGCCAGCTCATCGGCTTCAGGTTGGGCAGTGGTATCGGCCAGATCAGCCACTTCGTAGACGAACAAATAGGGATTGATCTCGGTTCCATCACTCAGCTCAACCGTCCCCGAAATGGCAACGCGGCGAGGACCTTGGGTCATGTCCGGCGGCGTCATCTCGTCGATGTTCGCCTCGACCAAACCACCGTTCCAGGTGCCCGGCAACAGAGGTGCCGTCTGGAAGCGCACATTCTCGATCGTCACCACATCTTCGCCAATCGAGATCAGTCCGCCATCCTCGGTGATTGTGTCGGTCTCTGTCAGATCCTCAGTCTCGGTA
This sequence comes from uncultured Caldilineaceae bacterium, assembly GCA_964568485.1. Classification (GTDB taxonomy): domain Bacteria; phylum Chloroflexota; class Anaerolineae; order Caldilineales; family Caldilineaceae; genus CFX5. Next base: position 12,568 of record CAZMRA010000040.1, read on the forward strand.
ATGGCCTCGGTCTCGGTGATGGTTTCGGTTTCCGTCAGCGTTTCGCTCTCACTGACCTCTTCATCGCTCGGCTCTTCGGCGGGCGCTTCTGGCTCTTCCGGCTCTTCCGTAGGGGCTTCGGCAGGCTCTGCGACGGTAGGCGGCGGTTCGGTTGGGGCAGGAGCAGGCGTTGGCTCCGAACCTCCACAGGCGGCAAGTGCTAAACTCACCACCAAGATGATGAGCGTATAAATTGTTCGTTGCTTCATTGATTATTTCCCTTTCATTGCAAATGTTACACAAACCCTGACTAGAAATCAGCCCTAGAAGCCATCTGTATCACGGTTACAGATCCCAAAAGTTGGCTTACCATACCACTTTGGCGCAGAATTACGCCTAGACCCTTCGTGATAAGAGCACGCTCTGAACTCATTTCTGTCAAGCGTTGCGGACCTCAACGGTCATTATAACGGGTACAAGACGGTAAATCTGGATATCTTGTTCCAGAAGTTGGATACTTATCTCATACATTCTTTGCCCGCGCTGCAAGATTGCAGCTATTTTAAGGAGTTTACAGTGCACGTATGATTCGTCAATTTGCCGCCTACTATCGTCCCTATCGTGGACTCTTTTTCCTCGATTTCGGTTGTGCGATCATCGTTGGTCTGCTCGAATTGGGCTTCCCCCTAGCGATCAATCAGTTCATCGACAAGTTACTGCCCGGCCAAGATTGGCCGTTGATCTTGCTGGCTTCGGCTGGCTTGCTATTTATCTATGCACTCAACACTGCGTTGCAATATGTGGTCACCTATTGGGGTCACATGCTGGGCATCAACATCGAAACCGATATGCGGCGCAAGCTCTTTGATCATATCCAGAAGCTCTCGTTCCGCTTCTTCGACAACAACAAAACCGGTCATCTGATTGCCCGCATTACCAACGATCTGAACGACATCGGCGAGATCGCCCATCACGGTCCCGAAGATGTTTTCATCGCCATCATGACTTTAATCGGCGCTTTTGGGCTGATGTGGATGATCAACTGGAAGTTGACGGTGCTCACCTTCTTGATCATTCCGGTGATTGTCTGGGTGGCGATGCACTTCAACCGCAAGATGACCCGCACCTATCGGCAACTTTTTAGCAATGTAGCGCAATTTAATGCCCGCATCGAAGATGCCGTCGGCGGGATCCGCGTCGTGCAAGCCTTTGCGAATGAAGAACACGAACGGAGCCTCTTCGCGGTGGATAATGCCAATTATCGATCCACCAAATTGATGGCCTACAAAATCATGGCGATGAGCTTGTCGATCAGCTACATGTTGATGCGCTTTGTCTCACTCTTTGTGATGCTCTGCGGCACCTGGTTTGTACTCCACAACGAACTGAGCTACGGTGAGTTTGTCGCCTTTTTGTTGCTGACCAACGTCTTCTTCCGGCCAATCGAGAAGATCAACGCGGTGATCGAAAGTTACCCCAAAGGCATTGCCGGGTTCAAACGTTACCGTGAAATCCTCGAAACTGCACCGGACATTCAAGACGCGCCAGACGCCATCGAGGTAAAATCTCTCCAGGGCAACATCCGTTACGCTAATGTCACCTTTGGCTACGATGCCCGCCATCAGATTCTGCGGAATATCAATTTAACAATCCGCGCTGGGGAGACGGTGGCCTTTGTTGGCCCATCGGGTGCGGGCAAAACGACCCTTTGCAGCTTGCTGCCGCGCTTTTATGACATTGACGAGGGCAGCATCTCCATCGATGGCATCGACATCCGCCAGATGACCCATGCTTCGCTGCGCCGCCAGATCGGCATTGTGCAGCAAGATGTCTTTCTCTTTTCCGGCTCAATTGCCGAAAATATTGCGTACGGCAAATTAGATGCTAGCGAAGCTGAAATCTGGGAAGCGGCTGAGCGGGCACAACTGGCCGACTTTATCCGCAGCCAGCCCGAGGGGATGAAGACGATCATCGGTGAGCGCGGTGTGAAGCTGTCCGGCGGGCAGAAACAGCGGCTGGCCATTGCCCGCATGTTCCTCAAGAATCCGCCGATCTTGATTTTGGATGAGGCAACTTCGGCGCTAGACACGGAAACCGAGTTGGCCATTCAGCAGGCCTTGAATGAACTAGCTCAAGGGCGCACCACCTTGATCATCGCCCATCGCCTGGCGACCATCAAGAATGCCGACCGCATTATCGTCGTTACTGAAAACGGCATCACAGAGCAAGGGCGCCATCAAGAGTTGGTGATGGCTGGTGGTATCTATAGCCGCCTGCATCAGGCCCAATTTGGGGTTTACGGAGGGTAGACCCGGCAGGACATAATCCCGATAGGCGCCTATGTCCTGCTCAGCTTAACGAGCCAGGGGGAGACCTTCCACCACGGCATTCAACAATTCCAGAATGGCTGTCGCCGTCTGCCGGGCATGTTCCGGGTGAAAGACCAGCGAGCTATGCGTTGCCTCGGGGATGATCACGTGCCGGCTGTTGGTAGAGAGTGCAGGCAATTCAGCTTGCAATTCAGCCCACCAAACGGGTTGATTCGTGCCCGCGCTCAGCACCAACAAGGGCAGATCGCCAAGATCACCCAAGCGCAGGGCTTCTTGATAAAGCGCCGGGGCAGCTAGATTTTCTGCATATTGACTCTGAAAGAACGTCGGGCTGGCCCAGAAAGCCATCGCTTGATCATGCTGCAAGGGCGGCAAATCAGGAAAGTCTAACTCGCCTCCGGTCGCAAAATAGAGGCGAAAGATCCCCAGCCGCGCCAAGAGCGGAAACCAGCGGGCGAGCGCGGTGAATTCCTCTAATTCGGCCTGCAGTTCCGGAAAACGCACAAGTTGCTCGGGGTGCGAGGCATCGAGCAAGAACAGACCGACAACCTCGTCCGGGTAATCAGCCACAAATTGCCGCACATAGCCCCCCCCCAACGAATGGCCGACCAACAGATAAGGGCCGGGCTCATTCCCCGCTTGCAAGAGACGATGCAAATCAGCCGCGGTCTGCGCCAACGAGAGAGGCTGCGTTGTAGGTTCGCTCCACGCCCGACCAGCTCGATCATACGAGCAAACCCTCGTTTGTTCGGCGAGTCGCTCCTGCACCCAACCCCAATAGGGCGACATGCCACCTGACATGGTTTCCAGGATCACCGTCGGCCTATCCGCAGTAGTGGCGCCGGTGCAATAGAGGTGCAAACGGTGCTCACCCACCGAGAGCAGCTGGCCGGGTGGCGGGAAGCGACGTTGATCCGCGGCAGCACCGATGGCTTGATAGATGACTCCAACAGCAAGCAAGCCGAGCAAGAGGAGCAGTGGAACACCAAGCAGACAGCCCAACCGTCGTTGCCAACGATTGGGCACAGGTGCGGGGTCAACAGGTTGAGTCATAGATGGTTGTGGACCAACATCCGTGGCGGGTGAGACATCTCAGCACGAGTGTAGGTGCTGAGCCGCGTGATTGATTCATGTAGGCTTTGCCGATGCAAAGCCTGGATGCTAAAGCGGCCGGTACTGGGCCATCAAGTCCCGCAGGCGCTCGAGCGGAATGGCGTGGGCCATCCGATTCTTAAAACCGGTTATGGTTTCGGCCGCGGTGAGGGCATTGAGAATCGACTCTTCGACGGCGTCGGCCGCGGCCAAGAAGAGCGCATCCATTTGCCCATGGGGTAACATTTGGAGCGTCACTGGCGTTTGGCTATTCAGGGGGATACGATTGCCAGTCGCAAACGCCAAGAAAATATCCCCACTCCCGTTGTAGCCATACCCACCAACACGCCCTAAGCCCACCGTCGCGCGCTGCGCCAAGCGTTTGCATTGTACGGGTAACAGGGGTGCATCGGTAGCGACCACAATGATGATCGAGCCCTCGTCGCGTGGCGGGCTCCATGGATCGGGCACTTCGCTCACAGGAATCAAGCGTCCAATCGGTACCCCATCGATGCGCAGATGTTCGCGCCGCCCATAATTGGCCTGCACCAATACCCCAACGGTGTAGGTTTGGTCGCCGATGGTCACCAGCCGCGAGGAGGTACCAATCCCGCCCTTGAAGCCGTGGCAGATCATACCGGTGCCACCGCCGACATTACCTTCCGCCACAGGACCTGAGTGGGCATTGTCCAGTGCGGCAAAGACATCTGCTTGCGTTACATGCCAACCATTGATGTCATTCAGCCAGCCATCATAGGTCTCGGCCACGACTGGCAACAGCCAAGTGGCTTCGGGGTAGTGGGTGGTGATATAGGCCACCAACGCATCTCGCACGACACCTACTTGGTGCGTATTGGTGATCGCAATCGGGGCCCCCAACAAGCCCGATTCTGCGAGCCAATGCACGCCAGTCATTTCGCCGTTGCCATTAAAGGAGTGATAGGCGGCAAAACATTGCTCGCGAAAGACATTGCCATCCCGCGGCACAATGACGGTGACCCCAGTGCGCGCCGTGCGCGGCTCGTCATAAAATAATGTTGTATGGCCGACCAAAACACCTGGCACATCGGTGATGGCATTATGGGGACCAGTCGGCAACGTCCCAATCTGGACGCCTAAATCGCGCAGGCGGAGGCGGCTCATGGGGTTGGGGTGGCCGTTCGTTCGCTGTGGCCAAGCGTTTTGTGCGGTGCGATCTGATTACGCACTAGCTGCTTGAGTTCTTTGATATCGGGGAAGCGTCCCTGCTCGGCCCGGGACCAGATCCGCTCGTTGCCGACGTAGATGTCAAAGACACCGCCGGTGCCCGGCAACAGCGCCAATTCCCCCAGCTCTTGTTCGAAGGTCGTCAGCAGTTCTTGGCCCATCCAAGCGGCGCGCAACAGCCAACGGCATTGAGTACAATAATGAATAGCAACTCGTGGCTCTTTGGTCATTTGTACACCTCCAGCAGCCTCTCATTTGTATTCATAACCATCAATGGTGCCACAAAGCGGGAGCACAATTGAGTACTCCCGCTTTTGCCCAATGCTTCGTTCGCAGCTACACGGTAAACATCTGCTCGCGTTTGGGGCCCACACAAACATAGGCGACCGGCACACTCACCAATTCGCGCAAGCGCTCGATATAGCGTTGTGCTTGGGGCGGTAAGTCAGCCCAGCTGCGGCACTCTTGGGTTGAAGATTGCCAGCCTTCCCACTCTTCATAAATCGGTTGGGCATCGTAGAGCAGAGGCGTATCAGGCATGGTGTCTGTGACCACCTCGCCGTTGGGCAACCGATAGCCTGTGCAAATGCGCAGTTGCTCAAAGCTGTCGAGTACGTCGATCTTGGTGATGGCGAGCTTGGTCATGCCATTGAGCCACGCCACATAATTGACCGCCACGGCATCAAACCAGCCACAGCGCCGCGGTCGGCCCGTGGTTGCGCCAAATTCTTGCCCCAAGGTGCGTAAGTGATCGCCCTCAGCGCCATGCAGCTCAACCGGGAAGGGACCATCACCCACGCAGGAGCTGTAAGCCTTGACCACACCCACCACATCGGTGATGCTGCGGGCAGGCAACCCTGCGCCAACGCTCGCATAAACTGCCGATGGATTGCTGCTAGTCACATAGGGATAGATGCCCCAATCCAAATCGCGCATCAGGGCCAGTTGCCCTTCCAGCAAGATTTGCTCGTCATTGGCCAACGCGCCGCGCACGAGCGGCACCGTATCCACGATGCGATGGGCTAACTTATCGCGATACTCCATGCAGAGCGCAAACAACTCGCGGCCATCCACCGGTTTGCCCCCGAGGATTTCGAGTTTGCGGTTGATCGTGCGCAATGCGCTATCCAAGCGGCCCTCCAACCATTCCGGTTGCAACAAGTCACCCATGCGCAAGCCGGAGCGGGCAGCTTTATCGGCGTACGCAGGACCTACGCCCCGTTTGGTTGTGCCAATGGTGTCGGAGCCACGGTCACTTTCTTCCAGTTCATCGAGCAGGCGGTGATAAGGCAGCAGCAAATGGGCACGATTGCTGATCAGCAGCTTGTCGGTATTCACGCCGACGGCCTCTAACGCAGCGAGTTCAGCCAACAGCGATTGCGGATTGACCACGCAGCCTGTACCAATGATGTTGGTTACATGAGGATAGAAAATGCCACAAGGGACCAAATGGAGTATGTTTTTGCCAAAATCATTCACGACTGTGTGACCAGCGTTGTCGCCACCTTGGAATCGAAAGACCAAGTTGGCATCTTGCGCTAGATTGTCGATAATCCGTCCTTTGCCCTCGTCGCCCCATTGTGCGCCGACGACTGCTGTAACTGGCATACGGCTTTCCTCGTTTTGCTTTCCTCGTATTAAAACCGGTTCAATAGAAAAACAATCTGTTGATAAAACCTATGAATACAAGGCATACAGGTGGCTCCCCTGCCTGTACTTGTTGCCTTGTCTGCTAATCCCAGCGCCCAATCACTTCGCCGATTCGCCACCGTCAACCGTCAAGACAGTGCCAGTGATAAACCGGGCATCATCCGAACACAGAAAGGCCGCCGCACGCGCAATGTCACTGGGTTGCCCTAAACTTCGTAATGGGATCAATGGGATCTGCGTGGCAAAGAAGTCGCTGGGCATGTCGGCAAAGGCCTCGGTTTGGATCAACCCTGGGCGGATGACGTTCGAGCGCACGCCATGTTCAGCCACCTCCAGCGCCAAACGGCGACTAAAGCCTTCCAAACCGGCCTTGCTGACCGCATAAGCAATATCATCGAATTCACCGGACACAGCGCCAATGCTGCTGATATGCAAAACATTCCCGCGGGTAGCGATTAGATAAGGCAGGGCCTGCCGCACCAGTTCAAAGGCTGCGTCCAGGTTGGTCGTCAGCACCTCGCGCCACTGCTGCATCTCCATATCATTCAAGCTCAGCCCTGCGGAAAGCGCCGCATTGTTGACCAGCACATCCAGCCGCCCAAACTGCTCGACGGTTACGCGCACAAGCCGCGCGGCATCGGTGGTTATATCCCCGACCAGCGGCACGACAGTGAGCGATTGCTCGGCGAGACGAGCAGCGGTCTGCTCTAACGGTTCGGCACGCCGTCCGCAAATCGCTACCTGTGCGCCTTCACGCGCGAATTGTTCGGCAATGGCCGCCCCAATGCCCGTACCGCCACCGGTAATCAGCGCTGTTTTTCCAGCAAAACGAAGTTGCGATTGTGAAACCATTGGCTATACCCGGCGCGACGAACTTGGCGGAATCTGATAATTGGGTGCTTCTTTGGTGATGGTGATGCTGTGCGGATGGCTCTCTTGATAGCTCGCTGCACTGATCCGCACAAACCGCGCACGTTGCCAAAGATCGGGAATACTCTCGGCACCGACATAGCCCATCCCGCTGCGCAACCCACCCATCAATTGAAACATAAAATCGCGTAGGTGTCCCTTGTAGGGGACTTGCCCTTCGATACCTTCGGGTACTAACTTGCCGCCGACATCGGGGCTGGCACTATCACCACCCTGGGCCGATTGATAACGATCGCGGGCGCGACCGCGCATGGCGGCCAAGCTGCCCATGCCGCGATATTCCTTAAACGAACGCCCTTCGTGGATCACGATCTCGCCGGGCGATTCGTGCAAACCGGCCAACAGACTACCCAGCATGACCGCCGAGGCACCTGCGGCCAACGCTTTGGTGATGTCGCCGCTGTAGCGAATGCCCCCGTCGGCAACCAATGTTACACCGGCTTCGTGCGCGGCGGCGGCACAATCAGCAATGGCAGTCAATTGTGGCATCCCAGCGCCGCTGACAATACGCGTGGTGCAGATGGAACCTGCGCCGACACCTACCTTGATCACATTGGCACCGGCTTGGGCTAATGCGTGGACACCTTCTGGTGAAACCACATTCCCCGCGAGGATCACCAAGGAGGGGAAGCGGCTGCGCACTGCACGGATGGTTTCGATCACCCCTTTACTGTGGCCGTGGGCGGTATCCAATGCCACAGCATCGACGCCTGCTTCAACCAAAGCAGCGGCGCGGATCAACCCACTGTCGCCCACACCGATCGCGCCAGCCACCAACAAACGGCCTCGATCATCTTTCGCGGCATTTGGATAGGCTTCCCGCTTTAGAATATCTTTGTAGGTGATCAGGCCCTTGAGATGGCCATGTTCATCAACCAGGGGAAGTTTTTCAATCCGATAACGATGCAAAATCTCTTGGGCTTCGCTGAGGGTTGTACCAATGCGAGCTGTGATCAAGCCTTCGGAGGTCATGTAATCCCGAATGGGTCGATTGTAATCATTGGCAAAGCGGACATCGCGATTGGTCAAGATGCCGACTAGTTTGCCCTGCGCATCGGTAATCGGCACCCCACTGATGCGATAGCGGCTCATCAGCGCTTCGGCTTGGCCCAGCGTAGCGTCGGGCGAGAGGGTGATCGGGTCAACGATCATGCCGCTTTCGCTGCGTTTTACCTTATCCACTTCTTCGGCCTGTTGCTCGGGGGTCAAATTACGATGAATTACCCCTAGCCCCCCTTGGCGCGCCAGCGCAATGGCCAATTCGCTTTCGGTGACTGTATCCATCGCCGCACTCAGCACCGGGATGTTGAGTTGCAGCCGCTCGTGCAGGCGGGTGCGCAGATCCATCTCCGAGGGCAATTTTTCTGCGTAGCCAGGTACCAACAAAACATCATCAAAGGTAAGCGCTTCTTTGGCAAAAAGCGTTTCAGCACGCGACTGGCTCAGCGCGCCATTGACTGCACTCCCATTCACCGAGCTACCGGTGAGTGTATCCTGGGTTCGCTCGCGATTATCCCTATTCATCGGAAGGTCTCCTCGTTTAGATCGATCCTCAGTCGCCGATCTAGTCTACCATTTGGCCGAAATTTCACCAATAAAAATGCCCCGGAAATCAACCCGAGGCATCTTTGACCCTATACATACAAATCTGAATTACTATTTCATCCGCCGCGTCAACTCGGCTTCGATCTCGCTCCACTCAATGTTGCGAGCAGCCAAAAGTACCAGACTGTGGTAAAGCACGTCGGCTAATTCATAGATAACGCGATCATCACCTTCGCTCTTGGCCGCGACGATCACTTCGATCACTTCTTCGCCCAGCTTTTTGAGGATCTCATTCTCACCCTTGGCAAACAAATGGGCCGTGTATGATCCGGGGGGCGGATTTTGTTGCCGCTCTTTGATGGTGGTGAAGATCGTCTGTAATGTGTTGCTCATACAAAACTTTCTTGAATCGGAGCACTTTGGAATAGTCGTCTGGCTCCATTGTATGCCGACCGGGCTACGCGGCCAAAAACCATACGGGCTGATTGTAACGAGTTCTCGGCTAGGCACAGCAGCGCCATCAATTTGTTTGTCCCCGTCAGGAGGGCGATGATTCCGTTTCCACCCGGCGGAAAAAGCAGCTCACCGCTCCAGTATGGCAGGCCGGACCGGCTGCATCGACCAAAAAGAGCAGCACATCCCCATCGCAATCGATCCGCGCTTCGAGGACGCGCTGCACATTGCCACTGGTCGCCCCTTTGTGCCAGAATTCTTGGCGACTGCGGCTCCAAAAGACTGTTTCGCCCAAGGCAAACGTGCGGCGCAGACTTTCCTCGTTCATCCAGGCGAACATCAACACCTGGTGGGTGTGGGCATCCTGCACGATCGCTGGCACCAGACCTGCTGCATCAAACTTGATCAGCTGCAGACCTTGCTCCAAAGTCAGGGATTGAGATTCACTCATGCTGCCCCCGCACGACCAGATCGGCCACAGGAATGCGCACTGGTACATCCGCCTCTTGTAAATATTCCTTAACCTGCATGATGGTCAATTCTTTGAAGTGGAAGAGGCTGGCCGCCAGAGCCGCCGCGGCGCCGCCCTCAGTTAAGGCAGCCACAAAATGTTCGGGCCGGCCTGCACCGCCGCTGGCGATCACCGGAATCCGTACCGCATCGCTGATGGCACGCGTCAATTCGACGTCGTAGCCTTCCTTGGTGCCATCACCATCCATCGAGGTGAGCAACAATTCGCCCGCGCCGGACGCTTCGGCTTTGATCGCCCATTCGATCGCGTCCAATCCGGTGTTGATGCGCCCCCCATTGACATAGACATCCCAACCAGGGCCACGCGCCGCCAGATCGTCGCCCTGGCGCCGACGCGCATCAATGGCACAGACAATGCACTGGCTACCAAAGCGGACAGCCCCTTCCGTCAAGATGGTGGGATTGCGCACAGCGGTACTGTTGACGCTCACCTTGTCGGCGCCAGCCAGCAACAGGGCGCGCATATCTTCCACCGTGCGAATGCCGCCACCGACTGTGAAGGGAATGAAGACAGTATCGGCTACACGACGCACCACGTCGATCATCGTGTTGCGGGCCTCGTGCGTAGCCGTAATATCAAGGAAGACTAATTCATCAGCTCCGGCTTGATCATACACTTGGGCTTGGGCGACAGGATCGCCAGCATCGACGAGATCGACAAAGTTGATGCCTTTGACCACGCGGCCTTCTTTGACATCCAAACAGGGAATAATACGCTTGGCAAGCATGTTGAATCACCTATCGTGCGATTGCGCAAAGCTGATTTGCAGGTTACTCAGATGGTTAATTGTAGATAAGCCATGGCGGCATCGAAGGCAGGCAACTGCTCGGGCGAGGTCTCGGTGAGCAATGCCCAAGTTTCAGCGGGGCTAAGCCAGCGCGCCTCGCTATGATTTTCATGGCCCAAATGAATTTCTTGATTGGCGGTTTCGGCTAGGAAATAGACCACAAAGCGCTCGATATCATAATGGCGAATCCGCGCGGTGTAGTGCAACTCGGAGCGGAAACCTTCGTGGAGCTTCACAATGGGCAAGCCGGTCTCTTCGGTAAATTCGCGCAATGCACAAGAGGGATCACTTTCACCTTTATGAACCCCGCCGCGCGGGAATTGCCACTGTTCGAAGAAGAGATTGAAGAGCAACAAAAATTCAATGCCATTCTCGGTGCGCCGATAGGGAACAATCCCAGCACTGCGGCGGACCAAGGGGCGGCGGCCAATTGCAATCGCCTCGGGCAACGCCAACTGGCCATTATTCAGCGCTTGGTCGAGGATCGCCCCTTCGATGTTGTAATGTTTATGCGCTTGCAGCCGCTCGATCTCCTCCAGCTTGGCATTGCCACTTTTGACAATGACCCGCAGATCGGTCATATCGCCCAAGCGAGCGGCGGCTTCAACCGGGCAATGCGGCGAGCTGCCATTTTCCGACAACTCAGTATAAATTACCCGCTCAATGCCCATTGCCTTTAAACGATACCCAAACTCGAGCACATCCCCCGTGCCATTCGCTGGCTGGCCTGAAGTGACTACCTGACCAGCCCGAATATCAATCCTAGCTACCAAGCGCTCGGGGCCCCACAACTCTAATGCCTCGTTCACGAGGGCTGGCTGGGCCAAGAGTGTAGCACTTAAGACAACTCGATCCGCGCCCAATTCTAGGGCTAAGCGGATATCATCTAAGGTCTGCAAACCACCATCAAATTGAATAGGCGTGGATACAGCACGGCGGATCTCGCGCAGGCGACAGAGGTTGAGGGGCAACCGGTGAAGCAGATCAGCTTCCGGGGTGGCAGGTTCGCTATATCCTGGGCGTTGCACCAGTATATTTGGAGAACGATGAAGCGTTGCCAGATGCGACTTCGTGGCCCCCACAGGACCATCCCAATTCACTAGATGGAGCCATTCCGCCCCTTCATTGGCCCAACGGCTTGCTAGCGAGACAGGATCTTCGTCCCCAGCGTTCTCTGTATTGTACTCACCCGAACGCAACCGAACACAGCGCCCACGGCGCAGATCAATAGCAGGGTAAATTATCATAATTCTTGCGCAATTCCTCTGTGGCCCGAAGAGGGGTTATGCCAACGCTCATTCATCAGCACAACTTACGTAAACTCACATTACGTAAACTTGCAGCCTCTGCCCAGACCACAAGTACTTATTCGCCCTCACTTTACCACAAGCTTGATGCGCTAAACGTAACATCCCATCCGTGT
>CAZMRA010000041.1:0-10946 GCA_964568485.1 uncultured Caldilineaceae bacterium
ATACATTTATCATCTATCAGTTTAGTCGTAAAGGACTTGCTTATGCCCCCCACATATGTTAAGCGACTTTGTAGTACCCTGTTTTTCCTCGCGCTCCTGGTAGGTTTGCAGCTCATTGCGCCTAAAATGGTTCAAGCAGCAACTACTGTCGTCAAGCCTACTGCACTGAATGATTGGACCTTTCTTAATGAAAGTCCCCCAAATGGTACTGGCTCCGGCATCTTCATCTACGGCCCAGCCACCGCACCACTGGGCAATGGCAGTTTACAATTAACTGTTAATGACGACGGTCGTTATTTGTTGGGCACCTATGCCTATACTGGTATTCGACTGGATACGGTGACAAAGCTGGAATACCAAACTTATGTGCCCGTCGGACAGCCCCCTTCCCTCGCTCCCACCCTCAGTTTTAATATTGATTATGATCTCACAGATAGCAACACTGACTGGCAAGGGCGGCTGACCTTTGAGCCCTACTTCACTGGTGCCGTGGTACAAGGTCAATGGCAAAAGTGGAATACACTGGAAGGGAAATGGTGGGCTAGTAGTGGTGGAGCGTGCGCACAAGGCACTCCTTGTACGTGGGAACAGGTCAAATCAAACTACCCCAATGCTGGCATCCGCCTGAATGATAGCCTGCTGATGTTCCGTGCCGGAGGGCCGTGGACTGGTGGCTTTACCGGCAATGTAGACGCCTTTACCATTGGCATCAATGGGGTTGACAACACCTATGACTTCGAGCCAGAAGACCCGTGTACGACCATTTGTTACGTCAATGCCACTGCTGGCAATGATGGGTTTGGTGGTACGCAGGATTACCCCAAGAAGACGATCGCCGCGGCGATTGCGCAAGTGAGTGCTGGCGGAGAAGTAATCGTAGCGCCAGGCACCTATCCTCAGATAACCACCCTCATCATCAATAAGCCACTGACACTCACCGGCCCCCAAGCAGGGGTAGACCCGCGGCCGAGTACCGGCACCACCCGCACTCCGGGCAATCCAGCCACCGAGGCCATTATCACAGGCGGGGGTACGTTGGGGATTTTGTTGCGCATTGCAGCCGATGATGTCACCATCAACGGTTTTGAGGCTACCGCCAGCACCAGTGACCTGCTCGAATCGCTGGTGGATGATCCGGTCAAGCAGCGACCGAAGGTGCAATATAACATCATTCACCAAGTTGGTGATGAAGGGATGCAATTACGCAACATCTCCGCTGGGCTGGTTGAATACAACTATGTCTATGATACCGTTGGCGATGCAATTAATTTGTGCTGCAAGACAACCGATAGCACCATCCAGCACAACGAAGTGTACGACATTGGCTCAGATAACGCCGCCATTTACATCTATGAAGCGACATCGATCAATATCATTCACAATTTGGTCCACGATATTGCTCCGAATGATGGCATCAAACTAGGGGCTAAAAATGGCAGCGATGCGACCAAATCAGGTGGGACGATCAGCCACAATGTTGTCTACAACGTACAGCAAGATGGCATCTCGGTATATATGAGTAATGTTGTTGCCGAAGACAATGAAGTTTACAACAGCTCAAGCACGAACGGTGCGATCTACGTCGGATATAACGTCAACAATGTGAAGCTCTTGCGCAATCATGTGCATAACAATAGTGCTATCGGCATTACGGTGGGTAAAGGATCCGGTTACCCCACGCTGGTCGAGGTGAATGCGAACTGCATCGTTGGGAACAGCACAGGGCTCTATTACCATGTTAACGCCAATGGGGTCTTAAATGCCAAGGAAAATTGGTGGGGTGCAACTAATGGCCCTGGCCCCATCGGTCCTGGCTCCGGCGACGGAATTAGCACGAATGGGACACAGGACAAAGTCGACTATTCGCCCTTCAAAACCGGACCGATCCCTGGCGTTTGTGGCTGCCCTGCGCCTGGCTCAGTGATAAATACCGATACGGGCGAAGGCTTCTGTACCATTCAATCGGCCATTGATGATGCCGACACGCTAGATGGCCACACCTTGACCATTGCTGCAGGCACCTATCACGAAAACATTGTCCTCAACAAAAACCTGACACTCGCTGGTGCAGGCAAAGATGAGACCATCCTCGAAGGAAGTAGTTGTAGCGTTGCTGGGATTGCCTTCAGTGGCAGCCGCAGCAATGTCACCATCCGGAACTTGACAGTTACCGGTTTCCTTGATGGGATTCAAATGTTTACTGGTCCGCTCAACAACATTGTGCTCGAAGATGTGAACGCCAGTGACAACTGTCGCCACGGGATCTGGAGCCAGGCCTTCGGCATCGATGGCTTGCGGTTAACGCGCGTCACTGCTTCGAACAACAATGCCACCCCGCATGCTGCCCAGAGTGGCCGTGGCGTCTGGATCATCAACGGCGAAAAGGCGAACATTACGATTGAAGATGGAGAGTTCAACAACAATCGTTTAGTCGGCATCGATGTCAGTGATGGCAGTGTCTCTGGCTTGGCCATCACCGGCAACGAAGTCAAGGGCAATGGCGATTCTGGCATTGGTGTGCTTGGGGCAAAAGGTCCCGGCGCGGCATTGATCCACAACAACGTTGTGCAGAATAATGGCCGCTTTGGTATTGAAATCAAAAATCCCTCAGGCAGCGGCGCACCGAGTGGTGCGGGCAGCATCGTGATCTCGGAGAACAATGTCTCACGCACGATCGACGCGACGGATCTGCGTGACCATGCCGGTATTTTGGTGATTCGCCGTGCACCTGACCCATTAACCAATGCTGATCAACCCAGCGGCGTGGTCATTACTGGCAACACCGTGACTGGCTACCACCGTGCACTGGTTGGCTCCACAGGCGATGGATTTGGCATCATCGTGGAGGGGCTCAACCATACGGTGACCAACAACACTGTCACCAACAATAATATTGGCATTCAAGTCCAGGGTGGCAACACAGCAGATACTCAAAGCACCGATTTCTTCGATCGCGGCAATGCAGCAGAAGGGGATGCGCTGGTCAATCGCAACTCGATTGCTGGCAACGATGTTGGTTTGCGCACGGTCGGCACAACGGCAGCGGCCGCCACCTCACTCAACGGGATTTGTAACTGGTGGGGCAATATCAATGGTCCCAGTGGCGGCGGTCCTGGCACAGGTGACTCTGTCTCAGCGAATGTCACCTTCAACCCGTGGCTGGGCAGCAGTGATCTAGCCGGCCCCTGCGCCATCCCCGATGTTCACTTCCGCGTGCATTCGTTGATCGTCAACGAGAACATCGGCCAGATCACTGTTCATGTGGACCTGAGTGAGCCGTCCGGGCAGATCATCAAGGTGGACTATTACACCGATGACCTCACTGCGAATGAAGGGAGCGACTATGAAGGACGCAGTGGCACGCTCACCTTTAACCCAGGCGAAACCAGCAAAAGCTTTACGATCCCTATCATCGACGATACACACGATGAGTTCGACGAACAGTTTGAAGTCAAGCTGCACACAGCCGTCTTTGCCAACATAGGCATCCCCACTGTTCTCGTTGTCACTATCGTCGACAACGACCAGCCACCTGCCGTGCAATTCCAAGCGCCGACTTACCAGGTGAACGAAGCGGTCGCTGGCGGACTGGCGACGATCAATGTCAGCTTATCTGCCATATCGGGCAAACCAATTTCGGTGACCTACAGTTCAGCGGATGTTACGACAAGTGCAGGGCAAGATTATACAGCGACGACCGGTGTGCTACGCTTTGATCCCGGCCAAACCCAACGCTCCTTCACGGTTGCAATCCTCAACGATTCACTGGATGAGCATGATGAAAGCGTCAAGTTGGCGTTGAGCAATCCCATCAACGCGAACTTGGGCACACCTGCGGATGCCACACTTACCATCCTTGATGATGATCCTTTGCCGAGTGTCCAATTCAACCCAACGACGGTGAGCGTCGATGAAGTCGGCGGTCAGGTTAACTTCACCGCGACCCTGAGCGCCCCCTCTGGCCGCGTCGTCAGCGTACCTTACGCAATCACCGGCGGCACAGCTAGCGCAGGCGAAGATTATATCAGCACTACCGGTGTGCTTGTCTTTGCCCCAGGCCAGACCAGTCAAAGTTTTGCCGTGACCATTCTGGACGATCTGTTAGATGAGGTTGATGAGAGCGTGGAGGTCACACTTAGCTCGCCAACCAATGCGACACTCGGAGCGGCCAGCACGGCAACCGCCACGATTCTGGATAATGATGAGCCGCCCACCATCCAATTTAGCGAACTGGATCCGGCTTTGCTGCAGGTCAACGAAAATGCCGGTGCAACGATCATCGAGGTCAAACTAAGCACTCCATCCGGGAAGGAAGTACGCGTCAGCTATGCGACCAGCAATGGCACAGCAGAGGCAGATAGCGATTACCTCGCGGCTGCCGGCGAGGTGATTCTTCCCGCAGGGGCAATCACGGGTACCTTCTCGATAACCATTCTCGATGACCTGGCAGTTGAAGCTAATGAGACCATCAACTTGCAACTCAGTGCGCCGGTCAATGCCAACTTAGGCACAGACAGCACCACCCTCACCATCCTCGATGACGACAGCGGCCCGTTGGTCAACTTCAGCGTGGCAGCCGTCACCGTGAATGAGTCTGCGGGTGTTGCAACCATCAATGTGATCTTGAGTGCACCGGCCCCGAATCAGATCACGGTCAACTATGCCACCAGTGACGGCACCGCCACCGCCGGCCAAGATTACACCACCGCCGCTGGCAGCTTGACTTTTGACACCGGCGAAAGCAGCAAGAGCTTTGTGGTCCCGATCTTAGAGGATACACAAGTTGAAGCCGCTGAGACCTTTACACTCACGCTCAGCGAGGTTGTGGGTGCAATGTTGGGTGCTCCGGCAAAGAGTGTAGTCACCATCTTGGACAATGACAACGTCCCGTCAGTTGCCCAGTTCAGCCAAAGTCTTTACATGGTCAATGAAAATGGTGGTAGTGCAACCATCACCGTGATCCTCGACCAGCCGGCCGCTGCGCCAGTAACGGTAGATTACCTGGCAAGCGGGGGAACAGCCCAAGCTGGCGTGCATTATGCGGTCACCAGTGGAACGCTGACCTTCGCCCCAGGCCAAACCAGCCAAAGCTTTGTGATCCCGATTCTCAACGACAGTAACAACAGCGCTGATGTGAATGTTATGCTCACCCTGAGTGCGCCGAATGGCGTGACGCTAGGGATGAATCAATCTGCTATCCTCCTCATCATCAACCACGAAGGCACGCCGCTGGTTGAATTCCAATCTGGGACTATTCAGGTCTTGGAAGGAAGTTCAGAGGGGCTGGCAACCTTTACCGTTGTGCTCGATCGGGCCTGGTCACAACCGGTCAGTGTGAAGGTTGCGACCAGTGATGGGACAGCCAAGGCCGCTGAAGATTACGTCGCCACGGGTGATCTGCTCACCTTTGCGCCGGGCCAAACCAGCCAGACCTTCACCGTGGCCATCTTGGATGATGCGATCGAAGAGGCGCATGAGACTGTGCTGCTGATGCTGAGCGAGCCAACCAATGCACGCCTTGGCGCACAGCAAACTGCGGCCCTCACCATCGTTGATGACGATGGCGCCAATGCGGGGCCAGGCGTTGGTCGGCCAGCGGTGCAGTTTGCGTTAGTAGCCTTCAATGCCAATGAAAATGCAGCCGAGGGCCTGGCGACGATCACGGTCAAACTCAGTGCGCCCACAACGGAGCTGGTCACCATTGCGTACAAGGTGACTGGTGGCACAGCCCAAGAGGGCCTTGACTTTATACCAGTCAGCGGTGTGTTGCGCTTCGAGCCGGGGCAAACCACTCAATCCTTCACCGTTCAGATCTTCGATGATGCGTTGAGTGAAGATGATGAAACCATCGTACTGACCTTGAGCGCACCGATCAACGCCAATCTCAGTGGTCCTAGCGAAGCCATCCTAACGATTGTCGATGATGATGAACCACCAGTGATCCGCTTTAGCAATGCTAGCTATGTGGTGTTGGAGAGCGCCGGGGAGGCCGAAATTGCCGTCTTGCTGAGCACCGCGGCGGGCAACCAGGTTTCAGTCCAAGTTAACATCAGCGAGGTGGCTGCTACCAATACAGAGAACGAGACGCAAGTGCTTAGCTTTGCCCCAGGCGAAACCCAAAAGCTGGTGATTCTACCGATCAACGACAATGAATCTGCCGATGGCGATCGCCAAATTGCACTCAGTATTCACTCGCCCAGCAACGCAACCTTGGGTACGCCTAACACGGCGCTGCTGACCATCCGTGAAGATGACCCGGAAGGAAACGCACCACTTTGGGGTGGGTCGATCTTCCTGCCGCTTGTTGCCCGGTAAGCCTTTCAGCTAGCTCGTATCAGTCCAACATCATCTAATCCAGAGGGAGAGCGGTGAGACCGTTCTCCCTCTTTTCTTGCCTTGCAGCATGCGCAGCAACCTTCTTGTCCAATCGTTCTGCCCCAAGCCTTGCGTCTTTGTCTATTTACAGGTATAAAACAGTATGCCCCATACTTTGCTACTCCTCATTGCAAGCAAGTTAAGTATTGCCTATCTCTTCTAGTTTGGACAAGGATTGGATTTTGTTATGCCCAAGCCGATTATCCTGGCGGTCGACGATGAGCCGCAAGTGCGTAGCGCCATTGAGCGCGATCTGCGTGAACGTTACCGAGCTGACTATCGCGTGGTGACGGCGGCGTCGGGAAGCGAAGGACTTACTTTCGTGAAGCGACTAAAACAACGCAACGATCCGCTCGCGCTCTTCTTGGTAGATCAGCGCATGCCTCAAATGGAAGGCATTGAGTTTCTAAAAATTGCCCGTGAATTTTATCCCCAAGCACGTAAAGTATTGCTCACTGCTTATGCCGATACTTCCGCAGCGATTGCCAGCATCAACGAGGTTGGGCTCGATTATTATTTAATGAAGCCCTGGCATCCACCGGAACAACATCTCTACCCGGTCCTGGATGACCTGCTTAACGATTGGCAAGCGACCGTTCCGGTCCCCTATGATGGGATTCGCGTGGCGGGTACACTGTGGTCCCCTGCGGCGCACCAGATCAAAGACTTTCTTTCGCGCAATCGCATTCCCTATCTCTGGCAGGATATCGAAAAAGAGCCCGATGCTGCCACCCTGGTCCAGGCAGTGGCGCCAGATGCGGCCGGGTTACCAGTTGTCTTTTTTCCCGATGAGACCTTTTTGGTTGCGCCCGATTCGCGCACCTTGGCCGAAAAAGTGGGCTTGCGCACACAGGCCTCCGAGCCCTTTTATGATTTGATCATTATCGGCGCTGGCCCTGCAGGGTTAGGCGCGGCGGTCTATAGTGCCTCCGAAGGACTGCGCACCGCGCTGATCGAAAAAGAGGCCACGGGCGGCCAAGCGGGCACCAGTTCACGCATCGAAAACTATCTGGGCTTCCCCAACGGCGTCAGCGGGAGTGATCTTGCCACGCGCGCCACAGCCCAGGCCATTCGCTTTGGGGCCGAAATTCTGACGGCGCAAGAAGTTGTCAGTGTCTCGGTCGAGGATCCCTATCGCATTGTCACCTTGGCAGATGGCACCCGCTTGAGTTGCCATGCAATGCTCATTGCCACTGGCGCTACCGTCCTCAAACTCGACCTGCCCAACGTCAGCCGCTTGACCGGGGCGGGTATCTACTATGGGGCAGCCATGACTGAAGCGGCTCACTACCAGGGTGAACATGTTTGCGTGGTCGGGGGAGCCAATTCCGCCGGCCAGGGAGCCATGTTCTTCTCGCGATACGCACGCCAAGTGACGATGCTGGTGCGGGCAAACTCACTCGAACAAAGCATGTCGCAATATCTGATCAACCAAATCCGCGCCACACCGAATATTGATGTACGTGTGCGCACAGTTGTAACGGATGTGGCTGGTGACAATCACCTGAGCGGCGTGACCATTCAAAATCTGGATAGTGGCGAGCAAACAGAGCTACCCGCAAAAGCGCTATTCCTCTTTATTGGGGCGGTTCCTCACTCGGACTTTGTGGCTGGGGTCGTTGAACGAAATCCAGATGGCTTCATCCTAACCGGACCAGATTTGATCCAAAACGGCAAGCGCCCCCATGGCTGGACGCTTCAACGCGATCCTTTTTTGTTAGAAACCAGCGTGCCTGGCATTTTTGCCGCAGGCGATGTCTGTCATGGGGCGATCCGCCGCGTGGCAACGGCAGTGGGCCAAGGCGCAATAGCAGTGAGCTTGGTCCACCAATATCTCAAAACGGTATAAATCATGGACAATGAGCGATGGTGGCAACGTTGGCAAGATCGCATCCGGCACTGGATGGCGAACCTGGGCAGTGGACCGGATGAGAGCGCGGAGACGCGCACACGGAAGATCCTGGTGCTCGTCTGCGCTACAGTGATGAGTTTGGCTGGGTCGTTGTGGGCCGCCGTAATTTTTGTGGTTTCCCACAATCTAATTGCAATCCTCCCCCCCGCTGCCTATGCTTTCCTCACCGTGTTTAATGTCTGGTATTTTGCGCGAACGCGCCATTTTGCTCGTTTCCAATTTATTCAACTACTGTTGAGTTTACTCTTGCCATTTTTGCTGATGGTCGCCTTAGGTGGCTTAGTCGGGGGCAGCGCGGCCGTGCTCTGGTCGTTGCTCGCTCCCCTTGGCGCGCTCCTGGTTGATACACGGCGCTATGCTCTAGGCTGGTTTCTGAGCTTTTTGGGCCTAGTGGTCATCAGTATTGTGCTTGAGCCCTATCTGGCACCACTGGCTACCATGAATCCCGGGATTCGAACACTCTTCTTTGGCATGAACATCTTCGGTGCCTCGCTGGCCATCTTTGTATTACTCAGCAATTTTATGCGCCAAAAGGATGAGGCCCTGGCCGAAAATGTGCGCTTATACCGGGCTGCGCAAGATGCCCGCCTAGTCGCCGAGCAAGCGACGCAGGCCAAAAGCACCTTTCTCGCCACCATGAGTCATGAGATCCGCACCCCTATGAATGCGGTGATCGGCATGACCAGCCTGTTGCTCGACACCAAACTCAACGCAGAGCAACGCGACTTCGCGGAAACCATCCGCAGCAGCGGGGAATTGTTGCTCAATCTCGTCAATGACATTCTTGACTACTCCAAATACGAAGGGGGCCAGCTCGAACTCGAAGAGCGCCCCTTTGATCTCCGCCAAGCGATCGAAAGTTCGCTCGATTTGATGGCCGCACGCGCCGCTGAAAAAGGATTGGACCTCGCCTACACTATCAGCCCACAAACGCCCGAGATGATCAGCGGTGATGTGACCCGCCTGCGGCAGATCATGACCAATCTGCTCAGCAACGCCATTAAGTTTACCGAACAGGGCGAGGTGGTGCTCTCGGTAGAGGGCGAGCACAATCCGGCAGAGCCAGAACAACAGTACCAGTTGCATTTTACAGTGCGTGATACTGGCATTGGCATTCCCCCCGACCGTATGGATCGGCTTTTCCATTCGTTTAGCCAAGTGGATGTCTCGACCACCCGGCGCTATGGAGGTACTGGTTTGGGATTGGCGATCAGCAAGCGATTAGCTGAGCTGATGGGCGGCACCATCTGGGTCGAAAGCGCAGTAGGTCGCGGTTCCACCTTCCATTTCACCATCCAGACCCAGGCCGCACCAGCCCTTACCTCTGCCAATCTGCAAGAGCGGGAGCCTAGGCTCGCCGATCATCACCTCTTGGTACTCGCGCCGGATACCACCACACGCCACATTCTGTGTCTGCATGCCGAAGCCTGGGGAATGCATTGTCATACGGTGACAACCGCAGCAGAAGCGTTTGCCTATTTGGCCAACAACGCGCCGGTCGATGCTTTGGTCTTAGAGCGACAATTGCCCGATTCAGAGGGATTAGCCGTCGCGACGTCCATCCGGAAACTCAATCTGCGTGCCAACTTGCCCATCATCCTACTGACGACGGTCGGGAGCTTAGATACCGCGCAACGCCAGACTGCACACATCCTCAAGATTTCGGCAATCCTCAGCAAGCCTCTCAAACCATCACAGCTTTATGAGACCTTGTTGGCCATTATTGCGGATCAGCCGCTCCGTGTGGAAGCGCCGGTGCAGCCAGTCGAACCAAGTTTTGATGGGGAAATGGGGCGGCGCTTGCCGTTGCGCATTCTCCTGGTAGATGACAATGGCACCAACCAAAAAGTCGGGCTCCGCCTGCTGGAACGGCTGGGTTACCGGGCCGATCTGGCAGTCAATGGGCTAGAAGCGCTTGAACAGTTGCAGCGCCAACCAGCAGAACGGCGTTATCATGTTGTGTTAATGGATGTGCAAATGCCCGTCATGGATGGATTGGAGGCGACCCGGCGGATCCGCCGGGAAATGCCAGCGCAAGCCCAGCCTTACATTGTAGCCATGACGGCCAACGCCCTGGCCGAAGAGCAAGCCGCCTGCCGCCATGCGCGCATGGACGATTTTGTCGGTAAGCCGATCCGGGTACAATCATTGATCGATGCGCTGGAGCGAGCTGCAGCCGCCCAAGGTGTGGAAGAGATCACCTCACCCCTCGCCGATGATGACTGCTTTTGGCCCAACCAGGCTGATTCACTGGCGCAACCCACGCCTCAACTCTTGCCTGCGCCTGATACGGAGGCCGCCTCCATCATCAGCAGCGCAGCGCTAGAGCGTCTCCAAGGTATGATGGGCGGCGATCCGGCCATTGTCCTTGAATTGCTCGACGGCTTTTTCGAGGAGGCGCCCCAACTGATCGACAAAATGCAGGAAAGTTTGCAGCGCGGGGATATGGAAACCCTGCACAGAGCCGCCCACACCTTAAAGCCCAATGCTGCGGCGTTCGGTGCCTTACAATTGCGCGACTATAGCAAAGCCCTGGAGGAAATGGCCAAGGGTGGAACATTGACTGGCGCCGACGAGTTGCTCCGCAATATCGAACAGGAATATGAGCGCGTCGCCACTGCCCTGCAACAATTTCGAAAGGAACTCCATGCAAGCAAAC
>CAZMRA010000041.1:10956-24163 GCA_964568485.1 uncultured Caldilineaceae bacterium
ATTCCCGCCCTGGAAGCGTTGAACCTGGGTCTTGAGATACTGGTCGTGGATGACA
Source organism: uncultured Caldilineaceae bacterium (assembly GCA_964568485.1). Classification (GTDB taxonomy): domain Bacteria; phylum Chloroflexota; class Anaerolineae; order Caldilineales; family Caldilineaceae; genus CFX5. The sequence continues at coordinate 11,012 of CAZMRA010000041.1, forward strand.
ATCGGATGAGCCGGACGCAGTTGGCCCACATGCTCCGCCAGCACGGTTATCAAGTCACCGTGGCCGAAGATGGGCGCACGGCATTGGCTACCTTGCGCGCCCAACCCCAAGAGCGCCAATTTGATGTCGTCTTACTCGATTTGCTGATGCCAGAGATGGATGGCTTCGAGGTGCTCCAGCAGATCAAAGGGAGCACCGAATTGCATGAGGTGGTGGTGATTGTTACTTCGGCACTGGAAGAGATGGAGAGCGTCGTTCGCTGCATCGAACTGGGGGCGGAAGATTATCTGACCAAACCGGTGGATCCGATCTTGCTCCAAGCCCGTTTGAAAAACACCCTAGAAAAAAAGCAGCGCCGCGATCTAGAACGGGCCTACCTGCAACAAGAGATGGCTTTGCGCCAAAATGAGAAATTGGCGACCTTGGGCAAATTGTGCGCGGGAATCGCCCACGAATTGAATAATCCTGCCGCGGCTGCGCAACGGGGCGCCAGCCAGCTGATCACCGCCGTGGCGCGCACGCAAGAGAGTCAGCGTCAACTTTGGCAACATCCGCTCACGGAGGCCCAAGAAGCGATGCTGGCCGAGATCATGACCACCATTGAGACCCGCGCCAAAGAGCCGCTGGTGCTGGATTCCCTAGCGCGTACCGACCGCGAGGACGAGGTGATGACGTGGCTAACCAAGTACAATCTGCGCGATGCGTGGGATCATGCGGCGGATCTAGTAGTGCTGGGCTATGAAGAGGCTTCGCTGCAAAGCTTGGCCGCCCCTTTTTCCCCCGAGTTGATCCCTGTACTCATCGCCTGGATCAGCGCCAACTTCACACTGCTTTCGCTGGCCAGCGAAATCGGCGACACGACCCACCGCATCTCCGAAATTGTGCGGGCGCTTAAATCCTACACCTATATGGACCAAGCGCCGGTCCAACAGGTAGATGTCCATCGTGGCATTGAAGACACGCTCACCATTTTGCGCCACAAGTGGAAAGAACGGATTGCGATCCAGCGCGATTATGCGGAAAATCTCCCATTGATTGAGGCGTACGGCAGCGAACTCAACCAAGCTTGGACGAACCTGCTCGACAACGCGATTGGTGCGATGGGACAAAGCGGACAGCTCATATTGCAGACTCGGCAACAGGGCGAGTGGGTTGTGGTCACGATTGAAGACAATGGCCCCGGAATTCCAGAGACCATCCAAGCGAAAATCTTCGACCCATTCTTCACGACCAAAGCCCCCGGCGAGGGCACCGGGTTGGGCTTGAGCATCGTTCACAACATAATCACGCAGAAGCACAAAGGGCAAATCACAGTCGATTCACAACCGGGCCGGACGCGCTTCGAGATTCGCCTGCCGATCCATCAGTGAAGACCGAGGGCTTCACGAATGTGTTGCCCGTGGAGCCGATCATGGTCGGCGATGATCTGATAATATTGCTCAATCGTCACGATGCCTTCGCTGGGGTGACGGCCGCGCAGATTCCATTCTGCGTCGCTGAGCGTGGCCATACCTTCAAGGGTGCGGGCACGCGTTCGCTCTAACTGCTCGAACAATTCCTCGGGGCTCAGTTCGCCCATCCGCTTGCGGACTCCAGCATTCCACCGGTTGAGATCGAAGCCCTCGGGAACCGTCTCTTCCCCTTTCCGGATCTTGTGGATTTGAATACTCAGGCCGCGCTCACTATCGATTAAGTGAGCCACCAAGGTGTTAACCGTCCAATCCGAATCGTTAAATACAGTTGTCTGCCACTGTTCCGGGGTGAGTGACTGCAACAGCGAGAGCAATTCTTGACGCGCTTCAGCGAGCCGGACTTGATAAATTTGCAATTGATGAGACATAGGCTACTTTCTGTTGATTTTTATTGTTCGGTGAGGCAAGCAGGTAATGATACCTATTCCTAGGTTCTAAAACACCGTGACGCCCCCAAAAGATGTGATCCACCCGCTCGATAGCTACTTCGAGCCGACCCGATGCTATGATATACTGAACCAACCAAGCAAATTGGCGGCAGCACCCAACTGTCGTAACTGGCGTCATTTTAACAATCCCACCCAAATAAGCAAGGAACCAAACGATGAAAGTCTTACTTACGGCGCCCTATGTCCATAGTTTTCTTGACGAGTGGCAAAGTGAATTTCCCCAGGTTGAATTTTTAACCGGCAAAACTCCCGAGGAAATCATTGCCGTAGCAGGCGAAGCTGAAGTCGCCTTTGGTGCGGTCACTGAAGAACTTTTAAAAGCAGCGCCCAAATTGCGCTGGATCCAATCACCGAGCGCCGGTGTCGAATGGATGCAAAACGTACCTTCGCTCCAGGATACCGATATTCTGGTCACCAACACGCGTGGGGCCCATGCGACGACCATTGCTGAACACACCTTTGGGATGTTGATCTTTCTGGCGCGCAATTTCGCCGAACTATACGAGGCACAAAAAGCCAAAAATTGGCCAAACGTCGGGTATGGCAGTCAGAAGCCGCGGCGGGGACTGGTCGGCATGACTATGGGCATTATCGGTCTGGGGCAGATCGGCCGCGCCATTGCCAAACGGGCCCACGCCTTTGAGATGGATGTGATTGCGGTCGATGCGCATCCGGTGCAAAAGCCCGATTATGTCAGCGAATTGCGCCTACTCGACGGGCTGGAAGATCTGCTGCAGCGGTCGGATGTGGTGGTGGTTGCGATCCCGATCACCCCGGAAACCCGCGGCATGCTCACCCCCGAGCGTTTGCGCCTGATGAAGTCCGATGCCTATTTGTTGGTGATGTCGCGTGGCGGGATTGTCGATGAGCCCACGGTCATCGATATGTTGCATACGGGCAAATTAGCCGGTGCTGGCTTTGATGTGACGGCTGTGGAGCCACTGCCGGCGGATGATGAATTGTGGAACGCGCCAAATGTGCTCATCACCCCACATTGTTCGCCGTCCTCCGAGCAGACGCGCCACAATGTCTACTCAATCATGAAACAAAATCTACGCAACTACTTGACCGGCGAGCCACTGATCAACTTGGTGGACAAGAAGCTGGGATACTAATCAACTGATTGACGGACGAGCGGTCATCAACTGCCGCTCGTCCATCTGTTACGCAACGCTGCGGAAATGCCAAACTCCCGCGATCGTCTCTATTTGGATCCGCCCCGCGGCCAGTAGCCGATCCAAATAGCCAACGACCATCCACACGCCCATTGCCCCGACTTTGGCGGCGCGCTCCCCATACAGATCCGCAAAAATTGTCGCCACGGTCATTGCGCCCCCAGCTACGATCGCATAACAAGCTTCGGTCCGTTCTTCGATCCGCTGCAATTGCCCCGCGATCACTGTGCGATGATCGCCAAAGGGTTCACCATGCCCCGGGAAGACTGTATCGATCTCAAGCGCGGCCAAACGCTGCAGCGACTCCATCATCTGGGGCAACGCAGCTGTACGTGGCTGACCGGGTGGCGGTGCGGTAATCACTGCAGTGGCCGTTGGGATGATCAACGCATCCGACGAGAGCAAGGAGCGCGTCTCCGCTTGGTAAAAGCCGGTCAGGTGGCTATCGTGGCCGGGCAGGTCAAGCACTTGCCAAGGGGCGTCACCCAACAACAGAGGCTCGCTGAAAGCAAAGGTCGCAATCTGCTGCTCGGGGATCGGCTGCCAATTGGCGCGGGTATGGGCCATCCACTGCTCAAACTCCGTGATAATGGCTGGCGGGAAGCCGAGCGCGGGCAAAAATTCTGCGCGATAGTAAGCCGTGCGTTGATCCCACTGGCCGGGGAAATCATACAACCAGGCAGCAGCACGTTCCTCGATGAAGATCTGCGCCGCGCCCGCCTGGGCAATCCGCGCCGCCAACCCCAGATGATCAGCGTGGGTATGGGTGATGATGACCCGCTTCAAGTCGGCTGGGTGCAAGTTATATTGGGCCAAACCCGCGAGCAGCGCATCCCAACTTGCCTCGGAGTTGAAGCCAGCATCAATCAGCGTAGGTTCGGGGCTGGGAAACAAATAGACATTCACAGTACCCATGATAGACATGGGCAGTTCAATCCGAATTGGGGTCGTCATAACGAGGAAGCTCCTCAAGCAAATATCAACAAATATCCAGTGAACGCAAGAAATTGAGCGGAGTCCCCAGCAGGCAGCACGTCGATAGGGTCTGCGTGTTGCCTAGGTCAGCTGAGCAATCAGGGGATGCGAAATCAGGAACCAACTGGGGATAACTTGGCTCTTTTCTTGCAAAGTAATCTTTCTACACAAAGGAGCTTACCGTATGAAGCCATTGACAGGCAAAGTGGCAGTAGTCGCAGGCGCAACGCGCGGGGCCGGACGCGGCATTGCGTGCATGTTGGGTGAACAGGGCGCGACTGTCTATTGCACGGGGCGCAGTACGCGTGGTCACTTGGCCAGTGGAACGAATCGGCCCGAAACCATCGACGAGACAGCTGAGATGGTAAACACGTATGGCGGGGTCGGGATCGCTGTACAGGTCGACCACACAGTGCCGAGCCAGGTCGAAGCCTTGTTTGCACGCGTGCGCGCCGAGCAAGGGAAACTCGACATTTTGGTGAATGACATTTGGGGCGGCGAGCGTCTGACTGAATGGCACAAACCGTTTTGGGAACTTTCTCTGGAAAAAGGCTTCACCATGTTGGAGCGAGCGATTCACACGCACATCATCACTAGCCGCTACGGGGTGCCGTTGATGCTCGAACGTGGGCAAGGCCTCGTGGTCGAGATCACCGACGGCGACACATTGAACTATCGGGGCAGTTTCTTCTATGATCTGGTCAAGACGACGGTAATGCGGTTGGCCTACATCATGGCGGAGGAGTTGCGTCCCCACAATATCGCCGCGGTTGCCGTCACGCCGGGCTTTTTGCGCTCCGAAGAAATGCTAGAGCATTTCGGCGTCACCGAAGAAAATTGGCAGGACGGAGCGCAAAAAGATCCCTTCTTCATCGCTTCGGAGACGCCCTACTTTGTCGGGCGGTCAGTGGCTGGGCTGGCTGCTGATCCCAACATCATGGCGAAAAGCGGAAAGGCGCTCAGCTCGTGGGACCTCTCTGACGAGTATCACTTCCAGGATATTGACGGTCGCCAGCCGCACTGGGGACGCTTTTATGCGGAACACGCCCACGAACAGCGCGAGCCTTACATCACCTAGCGCTCGGTAGTTCGTTATGCGCCATGCGTCAGCTGTCCCTCTTCAGGAGGATGACAACTGGCGCATAACATTTGTCGTAATTTTTCCTCAGCTTGTCCGGTGATGTGCACAAATCTATTGCGGACATCGAACAAGTATGCTAAAATCGCCGCTGTGACAATCCTCGCCCCCACTCTCTGAACCCACGAAACTAGTTTGATCCACCCCAATAATCAAAATAGTTTGTGTTCGACAACAAGTCGCTGACGGGTTTGTCGGTTCTAGGCGCGAGAGAATCCAGTCCAAGCGTCCAGCAATACCAAATCCGCTGGCCGCTCCGATCACCCATCAACAGCAATTGAAGGAGTCCCCTGTGTTTATGTTGCGAGCTTTCCGTGTGTTCATTGGCTTGAGCATCACTTTGTGGATCGGCGTACTTGGTCTACGCGCCGCCGTGCCACTTCCAGCACCGCCGCCGCATCCATGGTTGGCGTTAAAAGCCCAACCGCGACCGATTGATCTGGATGTTGCCGAACTCATCGCTACGGCTGCGCACGCATCCAATCCACCCCAAGCCGAAGCGAGCACTGTAGACAGTCCAGAAAAAGAGTGGTATCACAGCCCTTACTGGATGACTGCTTTCCAAATGCGCCAGAATGGCAACTGGGATATCTTTTATGGGCATCTCTTTCCGAGAGTTGAACGTCCAACTGTCCAAACGGCCCCGCTCTTCGAACACCCTGCTGCGGATACATGGCCCTCTTTGGCAGCCTTAGCCACCCGGATTGCCTTTGTTTCAGAGCGAGATGGCAATGCCGAGATCTATGCGGGATCAACTACAGGGACAGAATTAACCCGCCTCACCCACAATGAGGCAGTGGATACCATGCCCAAATGGTCGCCGGATGACAAACAGATTCTGTACGTCTCGGAGCAAGATGGCAACGCCGAGATCTATCTGATGGCGGCAGATGGGAGCAATCAACGCCGCTTGACCAATGATCCCGCGCAAGATTATTACCCAGCTTGGTCGCCCGACGGCCAATTCATTGTCTGGGTGCGCATGACCGAAAACGAACGCCAGCTTTGGGTGATGAAAGCAGATGGCAGCGAAGCCCATCCGATCACGGGCTATTTGCAATATTTACAGCACCCGGCTTGGTCACCAGATGGGGCATGGATTGCTTTTGATTACGATGCGGATGGAGATCAGTTTAACGAGATTGCGCTCATCCGTCCGGATGGTGCGGAGCAACATGTGATTCTAGATCTGAGTGATGAATGGTGGATCAAGGAGTTATGGGTGGATGAATGGTTTCCCGAGAATAACTTCCTGAATTTCTCGCTAATAGAATTTACGCTCGGATCGTACGAGGGTGTGATTCAACCGCTGTTTATGAAGGCCTCAGCAAGCAGCGTGAGAGTAAATTCTGAACTGGGAACAACGGAAGAGGGCGCTTCCGGCACCGAATATTACGAACTCAATTTCCACTATTCGATAGACTCTAGCGATCTGGCGAAACCAACCTCCAGGATCAAACCGTTACCCCGCTACTCGCGGACGGCAGGCTTTACGTTCAGTTGGGAGGGAGAAGATTTCGGCATTTCGGGCATTGAAAAGTATGAGATCCAAATTCGGAGCGACCAAGATCCCGAATGGCGAGACTTTATCACTAACACACCCCATACAACCTACCCCTTGCCAGACCAGATGGGCCATGAGTATCCTTTACCCGAGCGGGCGCAGACCATCTATTTACGCAGCCGCGCCATTGACAACGCGGGCAATGTCGAAGATTGGCCGGAGCATGATTACGATACAATAACGACCTTGTTCATGACCCAACAGACCGGTCAGGTCACGGATGCGCGCGGCGTTCCCCGCTATGACCAGCCCATCTCGGTCATGCCCGCAGCGATTGAGCCAGCCCGCACCGATTATGATGGCCGCTATCTAGTGCGACTGCCCGTACTGGGTGAATATCAAATCAATGGGACACGCCTCTTGGCCGACCGCGATCGTGAACAAAATTTTTACCTCAAGCCTGTGGTCAATCTGATCAGAAATGGCAGCTTCGAGGATGGCCCAATGTGGCCGGGCTGGCAGCTCTCGGACACTATGGCCGGTACAGCCCCAAGCAGTCAAGGGTATATCGGTTGGTATTCCGCACCCCTGGGTTCATCGTGTCCCAATCTTTGCCTGACTCAGGCGATCAGCTCAACAATGCCGGAGCAACTGTCGGCAGATGTAGAGGCGGCGCTCTATTTTCTTTGGCAAGATGGCAACAAGCTATTCCGTCGCTATCGCCCGGCTAGTGAGAAAAATCGCTGGGTAGAGGACACTGTCATTATGCCCGAACATTTCCGCCTGGAGTATGCCCGACAAATAGTGCTTGATCCAGCCAAGACCCTACACATCACCTGGGATGAAGGAGCAAGTTCGTCGGGGAACATCTTTTACATTCAACATCGGATCGATAGTGGCTGGGGAGAGCCTACTCTTGTCGGTCCGGGTCATGCTCCTTTGATGACAATCGATGGCCATGGCCAACTGCACTTGATTTATTACATCTTCAACGCCAACGCATACTTCCCACCAGCCGCCTTGTACTATCGGACACGCCCTGCAAATGCAACAACTTGGTCACCAGCTACCAGGCTCTTCGATGAACCGGTGACTTACCAGGGGCTGGCTGCAACCAGTGACGGTACCGTCCATCTGTGGCTAAGCCTACCAGGGGAGGGACGAAAGCGGACTCTGGGCTATCTCACCTTTCCAGCGGACAAACCAAAGCCCATTCTCAATTCCGTCCAACTCTTAGTCGAAGGAGAAGATCTTTACCTCGAAACTTGGGTCGGACCCGATGACACCATTTATGGCCATCTGACAGCATCGCCCGTGCCCTATTATCTTGAGAAGCGCCCCGACCAGCCCTGGGCCATCGAGTTGCTATTCGTCAATTATGGTCGGCGACGCATGGCACTTGATCAAGCCGGGACCTTACACAGTATCGAAGACACGTATGGTTTGACTCATGCCTTGAACTATAGCTTCAAGCGCCCCGGCCAACCTTGGTCTCCGGGTCAACGAATTCAACCCAACTTCCGCACCTACGCTGACCCAATTGCCGGGAAGGACGGCTATCTCTATTTCTTTACCGACGATGGGGATATTGTCGAAAGCCAAATTCAGCTTACCAGCACGGTGCGTACAATCTCCCAACAAGTGACCATTCCCGCCGATATGCATCGCCCAATATTGGCCTTTTTTGCCTTTCTCCAGGGGCAAGTCAATGGGCAATCAAATTTACAGGTGGTGATCAGCGACAGCATAACCACCACCACCATTCTCACCCTGTCCCCAGGCTCGCCTTGGCAGCATTATTGGGCCGATCTGACCCCATGGCAAGGCGAGATCATCACCGTGACCTTCCGCGGGGAGCAGGCCGCCGGAGAGACGGTCTTTTACGCCTACGTGGATGATATTTCGCTGGGCGCGTGGGAAACGCCTGTCATCCATGCGCTGGAGCCTGTCCACGTAGCTGCTGGGGTGGCCACCACCGTCATCATCAGTGGCGAGAATTTCATAGCCACGCCCACGGTCAAAGTGGGCGAACATCAACTCAAGCAAGTAAAAATGCTCAACGAAACACGCCTCGAAGTGACCATCCCGGCTTTGCCGCCGGGGCTCTATTCACTGCAGGTTACCAATCCGAGCGGCGTAACGACGCAGCGCCCCGCAGCCCTCAGCGTAGGTGAACAGATCTTCGTGCCGCTCGTCCGCTATGAGGATCGGTAAGGAGCGATGCAGATGAGACAGCTACCCACCGTTACACTTGGGCTTCTCCGTCACTGGGCCAGTCGAGTATTGCTGCTCGGCACTTTGTTCATCGTTTCGCAACATGGGGTGCAAGCGCAGACACCCCCCGATTTTGTAGCACTCAAGGAGGCTTGGTGGGCCGAGCATTCGTTGATGCCGGTTTCCCTGCCAGCACAACTGCCGCATCATCTACCAATGGAAGCGAGCCTGAGCCCGGCCCAGAATGGCAATTTTTGGGGCATGGTCTTTCAGCAATCAGAAGCGGGGAATTGGGACATTTACCTCAAAGAAGATACGCAGGTCAAAAAGCGAATCACTGAACATCCAGCTGCGGATGTCTACCCGCGGCTCACAATTGGCGGTACGCGGATTGCCTTTGCCTCGAATCGGGACGACAATTTCGAGATCTACACGATGGGGCTCGAAGGAGAAAATCTGACCCGCTTAACCTTCGACGGCGCGCTTGATACGATGCCCGTGTGGGCGCCTGATGGCAAGCAGTTGATCTTTGTTTCGGAACGGCGAGGCAATGCCGATCTCTATCGGATCAACGCCGATGGTAGCGGCTTAACCCTGCTCACCGAAAATGCTGTTCCCGATCTCCATCCTCACTGGTCGCCTGATGGCAGCCGCGTGGTCTGGGTGCAACAAAATGGCAGCAGGGGCACACTTTGGGTCATGAATACAGATGGCAGCGGAGCACATCCAATCAGTGGGCCACACCGATTTGCCGCGCGGCCCGTTTAGTCCCCAGACGGCAGCCGCATCGCCTTTGATGCCGATTTCGATGGAGACGGCTTAAATCAGCTGGGAGTCATCAATGCCGACGGCTCTGATCTGCGCATCCTTACGAGTAGACGGACCGCCGATGAGCACTGGATGGGTTCTTGGGATGTCCTGGGGTATCACCTTGCGTTTACAATCATCGAATGGGAAACCAACCAGGAGACCAGAGAGATCTATATCCACAGCGCCCACATCCAACGCTACTGCATGATTGAGGGTGAAATTTGTGGATCCTACGAAGATGGACCTTTCGCCTTCAACCCCGACATGCAATCATTGGATGTGCTCCCTCCGCAATCATACCTGCAGCCATTGGCGCCTTATTCGCGCCGCGAAAACCTAGTGTTACGAGGCGAAATTGTCGATCAAGGCCGTTCCGGGGTAGCGGGCTATCGGATTCAATATCGGCAAGGGAACGAAGGAGCTTGGACCAACGTGGATCTTTGGTTCGATAGTTTCAATGCGCCCAGCGTAGATCTATCCATCCCACTGCCTGAGCTGCCCATTGACGAATACTTTTTCCGAGTGACGGGTGTAGACTATGCCGGGAATCAGGAAGCGTGGCCAGCCGATGAACGAGGGCAGGCCAGCACGAAACTGTTCACGAGCCTGCTGGCGGGGCGGTTGACCGATACGCGCGGGCGGCCACTGGTCAAGTACCCAGTTTCAATCGCACCGGCGCCCTGGGAACCCCCTGTCACCGATCACAATGGGGAATTCCAGTTGCATCTACGCTTTGCGGATCTCCATACCTTTCAGAACAGCATTCAATTCCTGAGCAATCGCGACCGCTACTTCAGCGATTATCTCATCCCCAGCGGCAACTTGATCCAGAATCACGACTTTGAAGAGGCGAATAGCAGAGCTTGGCAGCTCAGCGGAGCGGCCCAACTCATCAACGAACCAAGTTTGGCCCATAGCGGGAATCATAGTCTCAGCTTGGGCCGCCACTGTATGAGTGGCTGCTTGGTTGAGCTCCCCCTGCCGACCGAGTATCTTCCAGCATGGCATCATACCCAACTCTACAGTGACGCCCAGGGGAACTTACATTTTCTGGCGCAACATATCACCACCCTTGTCCATCAAGTGCGTACTGTCGATGGTTTCTGGCAGCCCTATACCATTCTCAGCAATAACAGCTCTTTGTACACAAGCGATCTCGCGATTGGGGCCGATGGTGCAATACATATCGTCTGGTCGGAACCGAGCGGAACGCAACAAGAAGGCGACCTCTATCATGCGTGGCGCACGCCAGCGGGCGAATGGCATACCCCGGTGGTCGTCGGTCGCGGCATCGAGCCTCAGATTACAGTGGATGGCAATGGCACGCTGCACGTGATCAGCCGATGGAAAGAAGGGGCAAACGCCGAGCCGATTGAGCTGAGCTATTGGCGGCGCACTACCACGGGCACTTGGTCGAAGCAGGAGGTGATTGCTACGGCCAATCCCCTCTACGGATATGACCTAGTAACTTTGGGAAACACGCTCCATGTCATCTGGGGTGGGCATTCCGCCGAATCGAATTTGTCGGAAGTGCTTCATCGGCAACGGGATCCGCGCGGCCAGTGGAGTAGCCCGGTACAAATTCGCAGCGGCCCGTACCCAGCGAGTGGCCTTACACCCTACACCAATCTCAACCTGCAAGTGGATGGCCGGAATCGACTGCATCTCTTCTGGCTAGATAATCAAGACAGTAACGTGCCGCAATATTATTACAGGTTGTGGCAAGCGGGTAGCGGCTGGTCAACCTTGGAGAGCATTCCACTGGGCACGGAGTATTCTCGGCCGAATCAAGTATGGCTCTTCATCAACCAAGCGGACCAACCAATGTTGCTGGCAGGCGCGGTCGAAATCCATACGCGTACCCCGCAAGGTGTCTGGACTCGTTCGAGCATCCCCGTCGCCAACAATCTGCAAGCGAGGGAGACGGTACAACTCCACCTTACCAAACCAGGTGAGCTATTTGTGGTAGGCTATTCACCCGCCACCTTTACCTACCACTTGTATCAAAGCCAGCCTAAGCCAGAGCCAGTCCTCGGACAGGTGGCGCAACGTGTCACCGTCCCAGCGAGCATGCACCGCCCCACCCTCGCCTTCCTGCACAATTTGGTGGGTGAATTAGATGCCACTAATGGCCTCACGGTGACAGTGACCGATGCGCTGACAGCGACACTCGTATATCGCCATCATCAAGAGAGCTTCTGGGGCTTGGGTTGGGCCGATCTCTCGCTGTGGCGCGGACAGACGATTACGGTGACTTTTTCCTTCGCTTCCGCTGCGGATCTGTTTAGCGGGGCGACGCTCGATAAGGTGAGCCTCACCTCTTGGCGGACCCCAGCGGTAACGAGCATCGATCCGCAACGCATCCAGAGTGGAGTTGCCACCAAAGTGCGCATTGCGGGCGAAAATTTTCTCGGTCAGCCAACGGTTATGCTGGACAACCAAGTGTTGAATGACGTTCGCAGACTTTCTGAAAATGAACTCGAAGTCGACCTACCGGCCATGCTGCGACCAGGCATGTACGACTTGTGGATTACTAATCCCGGAGAGCGCAGCGCCACCTATGCCGGGGCATTAGCGATCGGCGATCAGCGCTATTTGCCATTTGTGAGTGCGCCATAGAAAGCAAGACGGCAGCTTCCTGTAAGAAGCTGCCGTCTATTCAGTATCGATCCCCTATCCACGAGGTGGCGGTGTTGACTGGAGCAGCCGTTGCCGCACTACTCGTACTTCCTACTCGCCGATGGTTGAATTGGTGTACAACTTGCCACGAACATTGTCCCACCGGCAACCCCGAAGAGCTCCAAGATCTCACGGTCACTCAGAATCCCCAGTTGTACACCCTCAAGCAATTAAAGACGCACAGAGGTACCTGTTTAGTAGGTAACCGGTTCCCCTTCAATCTTCAGGGTATAGGTGCAAGGTGCATCTTCGCGACTGCGCACCACCACAAAGTAGGATTCTGAAAAACTCGAGCTGCCGACCCAGAGCAGTGTTCGTTCATCGCGCCGATTGCCATCATTAAACGGGGTGCCTTGCCCCACTGGGCCAATCGGGCGACCATCCTCATCATACGGTGTACGCAAGCGCCCCGTCGTGGTGACGTCAAACGCCACACAGCCGGCCCGCTCCATCTTCAGCGTAACCACAACATTGGCCTGCTCATCGCGAGCTGGATTAGCCTGGTAGCGGAAACGATACCAGTGCCACACACCAGGGAATGACTCGACTGCTTCCGCATAAGGCGGTCCAGCTGTTTCAGGTTCATTGCCTGGACACGGATAGAGCTGGGCATCGGCCCCTTCGTCCTCGGCTGTTGCTGCCTCCTCGGTCTCCGCTTCGGCTGCATCGGCATTGCCCGCGGCCCAGCAAGGATCATCATTACGTGTATCTTGGGCCGCAATCGGCGCGGCATTAA
>CAZMRA010000042.1:0-23931 GCA_964568485.1 uncultured Caldilineaceae bacterium
GTTGTCGCCGGAGATTGGAATGGCGAGCGCTTGAACAAGGCGGTTGCCACTATTCAAGAGGCAGGCGGTACCATTGTCGGCTTGCAGGGCAATATTGCCGTGCAGGCAGATGCCGAGGCACTGGTCGACCTGGCGGTCAATCAATTTGGCAAGATCGATATACTCTGTAACAACGCCGGTGTGATGGATTATATGCAGGGGGTGGGTGAGCTTGCCGATGATGTTTGGCGGCGGGTGTTGAGCATTAACCTCGATGGGCCGATGTTTACGAGTCGGCGGGCGTTAAAGTATATGCTACCGCAAGGCGCTGGCGCGATCATTAACGTTGCCTCGACCGCAGGTATACATGGCGGCGCAGCTGGGGCGGCCTACACAACTTCCAAGCATGGATTGGTGGGCCTCACTCGCAACACTGCCTGGATGTATGCCAAACGAGGTATTCGCTGCAATGCCATTTGCCCAGGAGCAACGATCACCAATATCGCCGAGTCGATGCCCAGCGATCGCCTTGACCCAACCGGGGCAGCACGTGCTGGTGAATTCGCGGCGCTGGCCCCCGCTTATCTGGAATCCAATGACATCGCAGCATTGGCCCTTTTCCTCGCTTCGGATGAGTCACGCCACATCAGTGGTGCCATCATCCCGGCAGATGGAGGTTGGTCAGCTGTTTAAAGCACAACCATGAACAGGAGACAGGCGAAACAGACGCATTCCTGTCTATCTGTTCATGGTTTACGGCTTTCTCCGCGCTATCTATAGCGATCGGCTACTTCGCTTGTCATTCCCCAATTTGGCCAAGCTTTGCTATACTAACACTACCCTTCCGTTCACAAAGCAAGATTTGCCAATCCAAACTCCAGGAGAATGATTCATGCTCGGCGAACCAAAGCAGCAAAAGATCCATTGGTATCGTTCCCCGGTCGATCGGAAACTCCTCAATGAATTGAACCAACGGAGCGATTGGAAAGGACTGGTCCAAACGCTGGGTCATTTGGGGATTCTTGTGGTAACCGGCAGCCTCGCTTGGTATGCGGCCTCGCAACAAGCTTGGCTCTGGATGCTCGTTGCGCTCTTTTTCCATGGCACTTGCTATGCCTTTTTATTAAACGGCTTTCACGAGTTGTGCCATAGCACGGTTTTCCGCAGCAAATGGCTCAACACATTCTTTCTCTATCTCTTCAGCTTTCTGGGCGGGTTCAACCCATTCTTGTTCTGGGCTAGCCACCAGGAGCATCACAAATATACACTTCACCCACCAGACGATCTTGAAGTAGTGCTACCGGTCGAAATCACCCTTAATAGCTTCCTCAAATCGATGCTGATCAACCCGTGGGGGTTGTGGGGGCGCATCAAAGGGGTGTACCGCCTCAGTCGCGGCCGTTTAGAAGGGGATTGGGAAAACACCCTCTTTCCGGCCAGCGAGCCGGCCAAGCGCCGCCAACTCTTCAATTGGGCCCGCTTCTTGTTGATCGGCCATGGCTTGTTAATTGTTGTTTCGCTGGCGCTCGGCGCGTGGATGCTGCCCGTTTTGATCACGTTAGCACCATTTTATGGAGGCTGGCTGCTCTTTCTCTGCAATAACACGCAGCATGTTGGCCTGCAAGACAATGTGCCCGACTTTCGCCTCTGCACACGGACGATCATCCTGAATCCCGTGGTGCAATTCCTCTATTGGCACATGAATTACCACATCGAGCATCACATGTATGCCGCTGTGCCCTGCTACAATCTCCCCGCCCTGCACCGAGCCATCGAGCATGATCTGCCGCCATCACCGGTCGGGCTGTACGCAGCATGGAGCGAGATCATCCCAATTCTGCAGCGCCAGAAGGTCGATCCGACCTACCAATATGTGCCACCGTTGCCGGCACCTGCCACCGCAGGCTGAGACGCGGCATTGAGACTATTCTAGGCGAGAGGACGGGCTGGCCGTCCTCTCGTTCAATCGTCACCAAAGTGGATACCTACAGAAAGGCCGCGGCCGCCGCTTCCCCAGAACGCACTGCCCCTTCCACGCATGCATTGTCCATGTAATCGCCCGCCAGCACCACCGGTGGTTGGTAGCGATAATGGGCCAAGTTGTGGTAATGGCCCGGCTGCATGATCGGTACGGCCCATTCCCAACGGTGATAGTGGACCACATCGGCTTGATCCAGCGTGAACATCTCCGGACAAAAGCTACGGGCTTGTTCCCAGAGTTCTTGAGTCACGGCGGCTTCTGGTTGATCCAAAAACTTGGCACAGGTGGGCCCATAGGTACAGACCAATCCCCATTGCCAGTCGGGCGGGCAAGCACCCCAAGCCCCATGCTGGCCTGAATACCATTCAACCGAGAAGAGATCGGTCGGCGGCAAGATGTGGACGCCATATTGAGCATCTTCGGCGTTTTGGCGCGCCGCATAGACCCGCACTTGTGGCGCGTACCGAATATCCGCCAACCACGCAGGTGCAAACTCTGGAGCTGTTGCCAAAATACGTGCGGCTACCGGCGCAGGCACGGCCAACACCACGCCATCATAACTCCGCGCGCCACTCGTGCCCTCCAGAACAATATGCTCACCGCGGCGATGCAACGACGCAATCTGCTCCCCTGTACGGACATTCAAATTTTCGGCCAGCCGTAGCCAGGGCGCGTCCATCCCATCTTTGACTTGGAAGAATAGGGCATCTTGCACCGCGCGCAACCAGAGCCGAGCATGGGTGGCTGATTGCTCGGTGAGCCGTGTAAACCACGGTCCCTCGAAGAGCGAACGCATGATCATTTCGACGATGCCGCTGCCCAGTGGGGTAAATTCGTCCTCGGCGTTACGGTGATCATAGCCCAAGTCGGGCAGCAGATCAGTTGGTTGTACTGCCAGCAAATGGTCGAGATAGGCCGCATAACGCCGCTTTTCGTCTTCAGTCAACAGCGTGGATTCGGTTACGGTTTCGCCCCGAAAAGGCCAGGGATAGAGCTGGCCGTCGATCCACAGATCGGCAGCGCCGCGCACCGCACGGGGACGCACAAAGAGCTCGCGGTAGCCCAATTCGTCGAAGAGGCGCAAGGTGTGGGTGTAAAAGGTAGCCAGCCATCCGGCGCCGGTATCACAGTGATGACCAGGGCCAAAGTGTTCGGCGTGTGTGCGCCCGCCCACCACCGAACGACTTTCGAGTACCTCAACTTGATGGCCAGCCTGCTGCAAACGATAGGCGGCTGTCAGCCCAGCAGGGCCTCCGCCGACAACGGCGATCTGCATAAGCGTTATCCTCAATGTGTAGGGTGGTGTCAAGCCAGTGGCTTGCCTAAAGTGGACAGATTGGGTGTGGCTGCACTCAGTATACGCAACTGCGCGGCTTTGCTCAAATAAAGAAAAAATCTCGATCCCTCGCGGAGACCGCAAAGAATCGAGATTACCGGAAGTTCACGCCCAACCGTGCACATGGCAACGGCTTATTGTTTCGGCGGGATGTTGATCCCGTGGCGGAAGAGCTGGTGGGGGTCGTACTTCGCTTTGATGCGCATCAGCCAGTGATAATTCTCGAGCGAGTAGGCTTCGATGGTGCGCTTTTGCGATTCGCTGCCTTCCAAGAAATTCATGTAGACGCCAACGCGAGCCGGTTCGAGTGCGGCGATCAACGCATTGACTTGTGCTTCAGCCGGCGCATCTAGCGCAGGAATCGGCACTGCGGCGATCACGGCCAAGACAAACGGCACATCGCGATGGCCAATGGGGCTGCTTTGGCTCGTCACCTGACTCATCACACCGCCGGCATGGCGCACCTCGATCATGACCAGCAGATTGCTCCCGTCGTCATTGATGCCATGCTCCAGCAGCG
Organism: uncultured Caldilineaceae bacterium; assembly: GCA_964568485.1. GTDB lineage: Bacteria > Chloroflexota > Anaerolineae > Caldilineales > Caldilineaceae > CFX5. Next base: position 3,817 of record CAZMRA010000042.1, read on the forward strand.
TGTCGATCACCTCATCGCTCAGCGCTCGCAGACGCATCCCCGACAATTTGTGGGCCATTGGGTCCAACGGGTCGTTGCTGATGCTTGCCACTTCCGTAAATGGCAGCTCGGAGAAGAGATGGGCCATCGGTTGACGCCAATCTAGCCACGGCTGCAGCAGCGCTTTCCCTTCGGCCACATCCCCCGTATAACAACCGCGCACCATCACCACAGATTGACCGCGCAAGAATTCGGGCACCTCGGGGATCGGCGGGAAGTTCATCAGCGCCACCGAAGTGGTGAATTCGTTGGGCAGCGTTTCAACCCACGCTCGATAGCGCAGGAAGACCTCACGAGCCAGCGTGATCGGGTAGATCAAATTGCCACCATAGACCACCGTGACGGGATAAAGTTGGATCTCCATACCGGTGACCACCGCCATGCTGCCACCACCGCCACGCAAGGCCCAGAAGAGATCGGGGTGTTCGGTCTTGCTCACCTGGCGGATTTCGCCATCCGCCGTGACCACTTCAAAGCGCAGCACACTGTCGGAAGAGAGGCCATATTTGCGAGCGAGCCAGCCCAAACCGCCACCGAGGGTGTAGCCAACTGCGCCAACATCGGGCGTGGAACCCAACAGCGGAGCCAACCCAAAGGCCTGCGCCTTGTCCAACACCGGTTGCCACTTGGCCCCAGCCGCCACCCAAGCCGTGCCGGTTTCCGGATAAATCGTGACCTCGGTCATGCGCGACGTATTGATCAAAAGTGTGCCATTGGCCGGGCGAAAGACCCCATGGCCAGTTGCTTGGACCGAGACGCCAAGGTTTTCTTGCCGGGCATAGCGGATCGCAGCAACGACATCTTCAGCGCTTTCAGCCATAACAATCGCCGCAGGATATTGGTCAACGGATAAGTTCCAGGCTTGGCGAGCCTCGTCGTAGCGGGGATCACCTGGCTTAATGACGAGTGTATCTACAACTTCAGCGACTGCTTCTTGCAATAGGGAGTGTTCGAAAAACATAATTTCCTCTTTGATTGGCTAATTTATGGTTGTTATGTTTGAATTGTTAACTTGAACAACCATATTTCACCACCAAAAGGGCCGCCGCAACAGCAACTAAGTCTTACAGGAAGCAGTACAAGAAGTAGTACTAATGTGACATGTAGTGGTAGCGGGAGCCTGCTGCCTCACCATTAATACGAGCCAAGCATATCAATAACCAGCGCAGTGCTTATGCCTGCCGTTCTCGAAGGAGAATACTTGAATGACTTACCAACCACTGACGTCGCGATACGATTCGATGATCTACAACCGGAGTGGGCGTAGCGGGCTAAAATTGCCCGCCATCTCGCTGGGGTTGTGGCAAAACTTTGGCGGGGTCGATACCCATAGCAACAGCCGCGCCATGCTACTGCGGGCGTTTGATCTCGGTATCACCCATTTTGATCTGGCCAACAACTATGGTCCGCCACCTGGATCGGCTGAGGAGACGATGGGCCGTGTGCTGCGGCAAGATTTGGCGGCCTATCGCGATGAGCTGATCATCTCGTCCAAGGCCGGTTATCGTATGTGGCCTGGGCCGTACGGAGAATGGGGGTCGCGCAAATATCTCGTCGCCAGTTTGGACCAGAGTTTGCGGCGCATGGGGCTGGACTATGTCGATATTTTTTACCACCACCGACCCGATCCCGAAACGCCGCTCGAAGAGACCATGAGCGCGCTCGACTACATTGTGCGCAGCGGCCGCGCGCTCTACGTGGGCATCTCCTCCTATCGGCCAGAACAGACAAAACAAGCGGCGCAGATCCTGCGAGAACTGGGCACCCCCTGTGTCATTCATCAGCCGAGCTATAGCATGTTTAATCGCTGGGTGGAGGAGGGGCTGTTAGACACGCTGACCGAAGAGGGGATCGGCTGCATTGCCTTTTCGCCGTTAGCTCAAGGGCTATTGACCGACCGCTACCTAACCGGCATCCCCGAAGATTCGCGGGCGGCCAAGGTGCATGGATCTTTGAAGCGCGAGCAGGTCAGTCCCGATAAGCTGGCCAAGGTGCAGCAATTGAATGAAATCGCCCAAAGCCGCGGCCAAACGTTGGCCCAGTTGGCGCTCGTCTGGGTGTTGCGCCACCCCGGCATGACCTCAGCCTTGATCGGCGCCAGTCGAGTCAGCCAGATTGAGGATGCTGTCGCGGCCCTGCAGAATCCCGAGCTTTCGAGCAACGAGATCGAGCGCATCGAACAGATTTTGGCCTCTTGAGCAATTCCAGCCCAGATTACCGCAGTGCTAGTACGGTCTGCACTCATGCAGTGAAGGACCATGTATGCAGGTCGTACTAGTACGTTACAACCCTAAGACTGGAATCAGCAAGCGAAGTCTTAGGGTTGTAATTTTTCAGATTCAGCCAAGAATGTGATTTATTTCACTATCAATTCTTAGTGAATGCTGTATGCTACAACCTATTCTAAAGGTAAGCACGATGCCTACAAGCTGTTGCAACCGGTATGTACATAACGGATGCGGGCAGCAAACTCGTCAGCCTTAGCCTAATGTGAATTAGCCTTTCTTTGGCAAAGTGCTCTTAGTTCATTTATGATAACCCAAATCTCTGATCCCTTTGTTCACCATAAACAAATGTTCAGCCTATGAAAGGTACAGTCAATTTTAGATGTCATTGGATAGGACCATGATAATTCAGGAACCTTAGGCAAATCGATGACAAGCCTTCTGGCTCGGCTAGCCCCATTTGGTTCAACCTAAAAATGTATAACCCTCTGGTTTTAGCAAAACTGGACAACTGCTTATGGAATTAGAAATATGCTGATTGCCCTTCTTGCTTTGCTTGCCCTCAATAGCCCGCTACTCTGGCTTGCTCGCCCGCACCGGTGGCAGCATGTTGGCTGGTTAGCGGCCCTTTCACCGCTGGTGGTTACCATTTGGTCGCTCGGACAATTAACAACGGTGGCCAACGGCTCTGTCATCGCTACCGAAATTCCTTGGTCAGAAGCATTGGGGCTAACCCTGGCCTTACGCGTTGATGGATTGGGACTCTTCTTTGGCCTGATTATCGCTGGGATCGGTACGGCGATCGCCATCTATGCCGGCTACTATTTTGCGGATGATCCCAAGCTTGGCTATTTTTACGCCCTTTTCTTCCTGTTCATGACCAGCATGCTGGGGGTGGTCTGGGCAGATAACCTACTGGCTCTCTTCATCTTTTGGGAGGGGACCAGCATCACCAGCTACTTGTTGATCTCCTTTAAGCTAACCGACCGTGCCTCGCTGGAAGGTGCGCGGCGTGCTTTGATCGTAACCGGTACGGGGGCAATGGCCCTGCTCGCGGGAATGGTCTTGCTGGCCCAGATGTCGGGCACTTACACCATCAGCGAGATCATTGCTCGCCCAGGGTTTGATTTTGTCTCCCACCCGCTCTATCCAGCCGCCTTGATCTTGATCTTGCTGGGCGCGTTCACCAAGTCGGCCCAGTTCCCCTTTCACTTCTGGTTGCCCGGAGCCATGGCAGCGCCCACCCCTGTGAGCGCTTATTTGCACTCGGCAACCATGGTCAAAGCTGGAATCTATCTGCTGGCTCGTTTACACCCAGCCTTGAGCAACAGCCCAATCTGGTTTTGGAGCCTGCTGCTGGTTGGTGGGGCAACTATGCTCCTGGGGGCCATCAGCGCCCTCCGTTATTATGATCTCAAAGCAATTTTGGCGAATGCGACGATCAGCCAGCTTGGGATCCTAACTCTCTTGCTGGCCTTTACAGGCGAACATGCCTATATCGCAGTGGTCGTGGGGATCTTGGCCCACTCGCTCTACAAAGGCCCGCTCTTTCTCGTCGCGGGGTTGATCGATCACGGCACGGGCACGCGTGATATTCGCCACTTGGCGGGGCTCAGCCGCTCGCTCCCTTGGGTGGCAGTCACCGCGCTCTTAGCTGCGCTCTCCATGGCAGGCATCCCCCCCACCTTTGGCTTTTTGGCCAAAGAATTGTTACTCGAACAATTTTATGAACTCAGTGAGCACTCGGTGGCATGGCTGGGCTACGCCGGTTGGGGAATTGTGGCGTTCGGCGGCGCGCTCTTTGTGGCTTATAGTTTGATTGTCCTCTGGCTGCCCTTTTTCCGCAAGCAACCAAGTGAGGAGCTTGCCGAAGTACACCATGCCCCATCGTTGCCTTTTGTATTGCCGGCCTTGCTGCTTGCAATCATCGGGTTAATCATTCCGTTTGTGGTGAGCAGCATTGAAGGATTGCTCTTCGCGCCAGCAGCTAGTGCCATTGCAGGGGCTGATATTGGAGTGCATCTGGCTTTGTGGCATGGATTCACCCCGGTGCTCTGGACAAGCTTGGCCGCCATTGCGGTCGGCGTTGGCATTTTCCTGATCCGCCACCCGATCCGGCGCGGATTCAGCCTCGTGCCGCACTGGGTGAATGGTGCCTGGGCCTTCGAGAAGATCAGCCTGGGGCTCGGCCAGTTGGCCCGCTGGACCACGCGCAGCATCCAAGGAGGTCCCTTCGCCGTGCAGCTGAGCATCACCCTGCTGAGTGCAGTCGCGATTGTGGTTTATGCCTTCTTCGCCAGCAACTTTATTGGCGAATTGCGCACCAATTGGCGGGCAACCCCCACCTTCTATGAGGTGATACTTGCCTGGCTAGCCATTGCGGCGGCCATTGTCACCGTCCGGATGCACAATCGCCTGAGTGCCATTATCAGTATCGGCGTTGTCGGTTTGGTAGTGACCCTGGCCTTTGTCTTCTTTGGCGCCCCCGACCTCGCATTGACGCAATCGCTGATCGAAGTTTTGACGGTCGTGTTACTCGTTTTGGTCTTCTACCGCATTCCACCGCAGCCGCGCGCCCAGATCAGCCCATGGCTGCACTTGCGCAATCTAGTGATAGCGGGCGCAGTCGGTCTCTGGGGCTTCGCCATGGTGCTCCTTGGCGTTGAACAATCACTCTTCACGTCAATCAGTGATTATTTCTCGCTCAATGCAGTGCCAGCTGCACATGGTGGCAATATTGTCAACGTCATTCTGGTCGATTTCCGCGGCTTTGATACCATGGGCGAAATTACGGTTTTATCCTTGGCAGCCATCGGCGGCTATGCACTCTTACGCGCCTCACGCTTGCGGCTAGCCCGACCAGCCATCAATGCCCCAGCCAATGACGAGGAAAATAACAGCCTACTGACCGATACCGTAGAAGGAGGCAATCGTGACTGAACTTTATCTCCGGGTATTAGATCGCCTGCTAACACCGGTTTTGTTGGTGTTGGCGATTGTCCTCTTGTTAGCCGGGCATAATGCCCCAGGTGGCGGCTTCATCGGTGGGTTGGTCGTCGCCTCGGCTTTTTTGATGCAAATCATTGCCCGGGGGGATGATTTCGTACGCAATCTGATCGGGCGCCATCTCCAACTAGTGATGGGGATTGGGCTTGTATTGGCTGTGTTCTCAGCGCTGCTCGGCCTACTTGAGGGAACGTTCTTCAAAGCAATTTGGTGGAAAGCCAAGATCGGTGCCCTTGACCTAGAACTGGGTACCCCCATGTTCTTTGACATTGGCGTCTTCTTGGTCGTCAGCGCCGTTGTAACATCGTATCTACTCGAATTAAGTCGAGCAGAGGGGCAATAACGATGATAGGTTTAGTAATCGCCATTTTAGTAGCCGCATTATTAGCGACCGGCACTTATTTGGTGCTCCAACGGAATCCCTTGCAACTGATCTTTGGCCTGAGCCTGCTGACGCATGGCGTCAATCTGCTCCTCTTTGGCGCGGGTTCGCTCAAGCGCGGTCAACCGCCCATCGTCCTCGATAAAGCAAACTTCGATGGCGATATCAGCCAGTTTGTCGACCCGGTCCCCCAGTCGCTGATTCTCACAGCTATTGTGATCAGTTTTGGTATCACCGCCTTCATGATCGCACTCATCAATCGTCGAAATATGTTAGACAAAACCACCGAAGCCTGCTCCAACCGCAATGATGATCCCTTCGCGCTCTCCCCAGCGGATCAACCTGAGGTCAGTGAGGATGATTATGAGTGGCTCGAAGATATTGTGGCACGACAGTACAAGGGGGCAGACTAGATGGACATGACCGCAAATTGGCTTGTCGGACCAATCGTGGTCCCGTTATTGGCGGCCGCCATCTGCTTAGTGGTTACGACCAAGACGTTGCGCAAGCAAGTGCGCTGGCAACGCCGGATTGCAGCCGTGGCCAGTGGGGTCAATCTGCTGATCGCCCTCTATTTGCTCTGGTTGACCATCGGCGGAGAGCAACGCATTGTCTTGCAAGTTGGGGCCTGGCCCGCCCCCTATGGGATCACTCTATTTGCCGATGGCTTAAGCACGATCATGCTCACACTGACCGCCATCCTGATGCTGATGCTGGTCTTTTATGCCGTGGGCACGCTGGATGAACGCGAAAACATGAACTTTCATCCACTGTTGCTCTTCCTGCTCATGGGCGTGAATGGGGCATTTCTCGCGGGCGATCTCTTCAATCTTTACGTCTTTTTTGAAGTTTTGCTGATGGCCAGCTTCGTATTATTGACCTTGGGTGGACGCCCCGGGCAAGTGAATGGCGGCATCCGCTATGTGGTACTAAATTTGCTGGCCTCGACCTTCTTTCTCACTACTGCAGGTATCGCCTATGGGACACTAGGGACACTCAACTTAGCGCAACTCGCCCTCCGCCTCGAATTTGCGCCCGAATCCTTCCGCATCGTCATGGCAGGGATGTTGCTGGTCACATATGGGAGCAAAGCGGGCCTCTTCCCACTCTTTTATTGGCTGCCCTCCAGTTATCACACGCCGCATCCGGCAGTGACGGCCATTTTTGCTGGCCTATTGACCAAAGTTGGCGTTTACGCTCTCTTCCGACTCTATCCCCTGCTCTTCCCGGAGCTATTGATGGCTTGGCAACCGCTGCTGTTGATCATTGCGGCGCTCAGCATGATCACGGGAGTGTTAGGCGCCCTAGCCATGAACACCATCCGCCGTGGCCTGAGCTTTTTGGTGATCAGCCACGTGGGGTTCATGTTGATGGGGTTGGCACTGGCCACTTCGAGCAACCAGCTCGCGGCTGGGTTCGGTCTCGCCGCCTCGATCTTCTATCTCGCCCACCATATGATCGTCAAGACGGCACTACTGATGGCTGGCGGTGCGGCCGAATTGATCGTGGGTACCGGCCAATTGCGCCACGGCTTTTTGGGTGGCTTGGTACGGCGTAGCCCAATCTTAGCCACCCTCTTCTTCATTGCCGCTTTCTCCTTGGCAGGGATTCCGCCCGCCAGTGGCTTTGTCAGCAAATTGGGGCTGTTGCAGATCGCCCTTGACAGCCAGCGTTGGTGGATCGCCGGCGTAAGCGTGGTGGTCAGCATCTTGACGTTGATTGCCATTGTCCGCTTTTGGGAAAAAGGCTTTGCCGGCCCCGTCGTCAATTATGCGCTGCCGGTCTCTATCCCGACTTTACGAAATCGCCGATTCACGCTGGTGCCCATTGCTTGCTTGGTGGGTATCAGTCTATTGATTGGGATTTTCAGCGCCCCGGTCTTTCGCTGGGCGAGCATCGCAGCTAACCAAGTGATGGATCGCACTGGTTATATCAACGCGGTCGGCCCCATCCCAGAAATTCGTCCTGAGGCATCCAGCGTAACGCCGCACTTGACAGCAATTGAAGAGGGAAGCCATGAGTAAAACGCCGCAAACAATGCATCAATCTAAGTTGCCGCCCGTCGCTGCAGACGGCAACACCCAGCGCATGCTCATGCTCTTGTTGATCAACATTAGCCTGGCCATTCTGTGGCATACCTTCCTACCGGCCTTTGGCGCTGCGGATTATGCGATCGGCATCGTGTTGGGGGCGCTGGTTCTCACCCTCTACGAGCGAGATTATGGAGAACGACTCTGGTGGCTGATCTCGTTCACCTTGTACGTCATCTGGGCCTTGATCGTCAGTAATGTCAAAGCGTCGTGGTTGGTCCTGCAACCCAAACCAAAGCTCGACCCAGGGATCATCGCGGTGCCATTGGCTGCCCGCAACAATTTTGAAATCTTAATCTTAGCTGGAGTGATCGCCCTTACCCCAGGCACAATGGTCGTAGAGCTGAGTTACAACGACAATGGCGAGGCTATCTTTTTTATCCATGCTATCACCGTTGAAGATCCGGAAATCCTGCGGCGGAGCATCAAAGACACCTTTGAACACCGCATGTTACTGTTTACCAGAGGGAGTGCGTAAAAATGTTCACCATTGCGCCAGATTTAGACATCTTTGGCCTTGTGTTAGATATACTCACAGCGCTGCTGGCCCTTTCGCTAACACTCTGCTTTAGACGCCTTTATTTAGGGCCAGATGTGCCGAACCGCACGGTTGCCTTCGATTTGATCACCCTACACATGGTGGGTCTGGTAGCGCTCTTTGCCATGCGCCACCAAACGCCAACGATGCTTGATATCGTGTTGATCACTGCGGTATTGGGCTTCTTGGGTACGGTACTCTTGGCGCGCTATATGGAGCAAGCCAGTAGCGAAGAATAAGCAACCAGAGAGGAGTCATCATGAGCCTGCGAGAATGGTTCATTTTGTTCGTAACGACCATCGGTGTGTTGATTATGTTCTTTAGCACGGTGGGCGTATTGCGGTTACCGGATGTGTACACTCGGATGCACGCGGCCAGCAAAGCGGCTACACTGGGTATCAGTTGCCTGATGTTGGCAGCAGGGATCTATTATCCTGACTATCTGGCTAGAATGATTTTACTGGTTTTGCTCTTTTTTATCACTGGCCCGATTTCAACAACAGCCATGGCTCGAGCCGCCTATCGGGTTGCGTCGCCGCAAGAGAAGTTCGTGCTCAATTATGACGAAATGGATATGGAAATCCATTCCCTTCCCCAGCCAACTCCGCCAGCGGGCGACATAGCGGCTATCAAACAAAACGAAGCTTAGAGAAATGAGCGGAGCCCTCGTCAAGCTAGGGCTCCGCTATGATTCATAGTGCGATCTCAGTAAACAGAGATTGCTGATGGTCAGCAGTTCGCGGGCAGCAATGCTCACCTGTCCGTCCCCTTACGGACTGCAAGTTGGCACTCACATCCACTTTGCAGCCAATCCCATTACGCACTGAGACAATAAGACCCCTCCTTCCTCCTATGCAGCGGTCCCTTGCTGATGCGCTATCTACTCCGAATTGATAATCCTGCAGTACTGACGGCAAGTACCGCCAAGCATAAATTGCTTTTCACAATTGTAAGAAATATCTCTTTTTATCGAGGCGTTCTATAATAGAGAACGGCATTGTCATACTAGTAGTACCCTTATCAACTAGCTGCAAAACCGCACCCATGAATTGCTCCACCATAACTCGTAGGTGCAACCACTTGCAGATAGACTTCACGTTGGCACAACTATCAACTAGGAGATGCAACAATGAAGAGACTCGTCCGGCCCCGCTATTTTTTTAGTCTGTGGATTGTGGTGGCTATGCTTTTGGCTGGCTGCCAAGCGATAACTAGCACCGGTACCGGTGGCGGTGGCAATACCATCAAAATCGGCCTAAATTTGGAATTAACCGGCAATATTCCAAAAGTGGGTGAACATTCTCGCGTAGCGGCCGAAATGTTTGTAGAAGAGTTTAACGCGGCTGGAGGTCTCGATCTGAACGGGACGGCCTATACGCTGGAACTGGTCGTGGAAGATAACAACGGCACCGCCGAAGGCGCCACCGCGGCAGCGAACAAGCTGGTCACCCAAGATGAAGTGGTGGTCCTGGTTGGCCCCAATGCCAGTGTGGCTGCGGTCCCCGCTGGTGAGGTTGCCAACAACCTGGAAACCCCGATGATCAGCCCCTGGTCAACCAACCCGAATACCACATTAAATCGCCCTTGGGTCTTCCGTGCGCCCTTCCTCGATCCCTTCCAAGGGCCCGTGGTTGCTAACTTTGCTACGGAAGAATTTGGAGTGGAACGCGCTTGCGTCCTCTTTGATGTGGCAAGCGACTACCCCACTGGCTTGGCCGAGAACTTCCGTACCGCTTGGGAAGGATTACACGGGGAGGGTTCGGTGGTCGCTTACGAATCCTTCACCACGGGTGATCAAGACTTCAGCGCCCAGCTCACCAACATCCGCGCCACCGATTGCCAGGTGCTCTTCACACCGCAATATTACAGCGAGGTACCGCTGATCGTCGAACAGGCCCAGGATCTCGGTATCACCATCCCGATTCTTGGCAGTGATTCGTGGGGCGACCCGCAGTTGCTCGAATTGTGCGGCAGCGATTGTGATGGCTACTTCTTCAGCACCCACTATGTTGCATCCGGTGCTACAGGGGCCACCAAAGAATTTATCGACAAATTTAACGAACGCCACAACGAGATCCCCAGTGATGTCGGGGCATTGACCTGGGACTCGATGCTGTTAACCGTCCAAGCCTTGCAAAATTGCGGGACGATCAGCGGCGACTTGACTGCGGACCGCACCTGCGTGCGCGATGGGATGGCCGCGATCGAGAACTTTGCGGGCATCACCGGCGAGATGTCCTTCAATGAAGAGGGCGATCCGGTCAAATGTGCAGTGATCGTGCAGATCGAGGCGGGCGAAGTTCTTTTCTACAAGTCGGTTTGCCCCTAGTTTGCTAGTCTTGCTCCAGGTTTAAGCATGTTTGTAATCTTCGAGGAAGCGGTCAGCTTCCTCGAAGATTTTGCACCCGCTGAGCACTCATTCTACTGTTCTCATTCAGGAGAAAGCCGGTGACACTCGACACCTTTCTGCAGCACTTTCTCAACGCTATGCAGTGGGGTAGCTTCTTAGCATTGATCGCAGTCGGCTATAGCATGGTCTATGGCGTGCTTCTGCTGATCAACTTTGCCCACGGTGATATCTTTATGGTGGGAGCCTATGTTGGTTATTTCATTGGCTCCTTTTTGCTCAACCGCTTCGAAATCCAATTACCCTTTGATCTGCCCGCCTGGCTGATCATGCCGATCACTATTTTGCTGACCATGGCCGTGACTGCCCTGGTTGGGGTGACGATTGAACGGATCGCCTATCGCCCCCTGCGGCGGCGCGGGGCGCACCGGCTCTATTTGGTGATCACCGCGCTGATGTTTGGTCTATTGCTCGAATATGGCAATCTTGCGCTCCTTGGCGCCCGTGACCGCCAATTCCCTGATCTCTTCGAAAAAGAGGTCTACAACCTCGGTGCGCTGAGCGTGACCAACGTGAAGGTCTTGGTCATCATTTTGTCGATCATCACCATGGCCGCGCTCTGGTACCTGGTGCAGAACACGAAGTGGGGCATGGCCATGCGCGCCATCTCGTACGATCGCCTCGCCGTACCGTTGATGGGCATCTCGGTGGATACGATCATCGTCATGACCTTCGTGGTGGGCAGCGCGCTCGCCGCCTTGGCCGGGGTCATGTATGGCACTGCCTTCCCGATTTTAAGTTACAATATGGGCATGTTGGTAGGCTGGCAGGCTTTTATTGCTGCGGTCGTGGGCGGCATCGGCTCAATTCGCGGGGCGATGGTTGGGGGCTACATTTTGGGCTTTACGCAGATCTTTGTGGTCGCCTTTGGGGCTTCCACTTTGCGCGATCTAGTGGCCTTTACGGTATTGCTCCTGATATTAGCACTCAAACCAACCGGGCTCTTTGGTGTCGCCCGCAGGACCAAGGTCTAGGAGAGAGACGATGAAAAGCTTTGCTATGCCTGCGGTTGTCCTCATCGCCTTTCTGCTCACGGTCGTCCCCGCGTGGTTGGGCATCTACAATGGTTACATCCAATTTCTGCTGGTGGTCATCGGCGTCAATATCATTCTGACAGTCAGCCTAAACTTGATCAACGGCTATATGGGGGAATTTTCGGTTGGTCATGCCGCCTTTATGGGCGTGGGCGCTTATGTGGCCTCGATCTTAACGGTCTGGCTATTAGCCCAAGACAATGTCTTCGGCCCGCCGGTACTCCCAGCGAATGCATCGTTGGTCGTCTTTCCCATCGCTTTATTGATCGGTGGCATCGCGGCTGCGCTCTTTAGCCTCTTGGTCTCGATCCCATCATTTCGTACACGCGGCGACTATCTCGCTGTGATCACACTGGCCGTCAATTTTATTTTCAAAAGCGTCATTGAAAACATCAATGCCATCGGTGGGCCACGCGGCTTTATGGGTATGGGTGCGGTCAACCGCGTGATGAGCAACGTCATTAGCGCACCGTGGCTGATCATCTGGACCTTCATCGCCGTGATCGCCACGCTCTATATCATCCGCAACTTTGTCTCATCGATCATCGGCAAAGGGATTGTGGCCATCCGCGAGGATGAGATCGCCGCCGAGTTGATGACCGTCAACACCCGCTGGCTGAAGGTGATTGCCTTTATGCTGGCTTGCGGACTAGCCGGAATCGCTGGTGGGATCCATGCTCACGCGATTGGTTTTGTTAACCCATCTAGCTACTTTATCTTGCAATCGACGCTGGTTTTGGTGATGGTCTATCTGGGGGGCATGGGGTCACTCAGCGGCTCGGTGCTCAGCGCGATCGGCTTTACGATCTTGCTCGAATTGCTGCGGCCCTTTGATCTCTATCGCTGGGTCGCCACCCCGCTGATTCTGATCCTGCTGATGCTCTTCCGGCCCACGGGCATCATGGGCGATCGCGAACTGACCGACATTTTCCCTTGGTTGCGCAAATATTTCCGCTCGGACGAGGAGGTAACGGCCAATGACATCCGCCCTGCTGCTGCAGACTAAGGGTTTAACCCACACCTTTGGCGGGCTGACCGCGGTCTCCGACTTTCACACCGCCATTTATGAAAATGAACTGATTGGCCTCATCGGCCCGAATGGGGCGGGAAAAACCACGGTTTTTAACCTAACTTGTGGCTTATATCAGCCAGCCGCGGGGGAGATCTTCTTCCGGGGCACCCGTCTCAACGGCCAATACCCCCACAAAATCACTTCGCTGGGGATCGGCCGCACCTTCCAAAATATTCGGCTCTGGAACGAACTCTCAGTGCTCGACAATCTGCGCATTGCCCATTTCTCGCAGATGCAGTATGGGGTCATTGATAGTCTCTTCCGCACGACTCGCTTACGCCAGGCCGAACGTGACGTCACCTACGAGGCGATGGAATTATTGTACCGCTTTAAGTTAGACCATCTGGCCAACGAACGCCCGCGCAACCTAGCCTATGGGATGCAGCGTCGGGTTGAAATTGCCCGGGCACTGGTGATGAAACCCAAGCTGTTGCTGCTAGATGAACCGGCCGCAGGCATGAACCAAGGCGAAATTGGCGAGTTGATGGAGCTGATCCAGTGGGTGCGCGAACAATTTAACGTGGCGATCTGGATCATCGAACACCAAATGCGGGTCATTATGGGGATTTGCGAGCGCATTCAAGTGTTGGATTTTGGCAAGCTGCTCACAGAAGGGACACCGGACGAAGTACGGAACCACCCACGCGTCATCGAGGCCTATTTGGGCGAGGAGGTGCATTGATGTTACTTTCCGTCCAAAATCTCGCGGTGCGCTATGGGGCCATCCAAGCGCTGCATGACATCTCTTTCGAAGTGGAAGAGGGCGAAATGTTGACCCTGATCGGGGCGAATGGAGCTGGCAAATCGACAACGCTCTGGACCATCGTCGGACAAATTGGCGAGTTGGGTGGGCAAGTTGTCGGCGGCACGATCACCTATCAGGGCTACAATCTGCTGCAATTCAGCGCCAGCCAAATTGTGCGGCGGTTTGGTATTTCGCTGGTACCCGAAGGCAGACGCATCTTTGGGAACCTAACGGTGCTGGAGAACCTGAAACTGGCAGCCTATGCCCGCAAAGATAGCGCGGTCGTCGCCCAAGATTTGGAGCGCGTCTTTAGCATTTTCCCGCGCTTGCACGAACGCAAAGAGCAACTGGCCGATCTGCTCAGCGGTGGTGAGCAGCAGATGTTGGCGGTCGGGCGGGCGATCATGACGCGGGGGTTATTGATGCTGTTGGACGAACCATCGATGGGGCTGTCGCCGTTGCTGGTCAAAGAGCTTTTTGCCACTTTGCATGAGATCAATCAACAGGGGACCACCATGTTATTAGTCGAGCAGAATGCGCATTTGGCCTTGCGCTATGCATCGCGCGCCTATGTACTCGAAAGTGGCAACGTAGTGCTCTCTGGTCCCGCAGAGGAGATCGCCCAAAATGCGGAAGTCAAGCGGGCCTACCTTGGCGGCTGAGTCGATCACGCTGGTAGATAGCGCAACGCGACGAGGGACATAGGGAGACAGTCGATGACGCAAATTTATCCAAGCGAGGATTGTGGGAACTCGCCGAAGAATCAATTTGTCGAAAAGCTAAGTATCGCCTTGGCCATCGGGGATTTACCCGAGGTTTTGGAGCGTGTGACGGAAACGGTACAATGGAAGCTCGCGGGCGAAGCCACTAGGCAGGGGAAGGAAGCAGTTCGCCAAGCAATTGCGCAGCGTGCGGCCCAATCTCCCTTGAGCGAACTGACTATCCTCCACGTGGCAACGCATGGCAAAATCGGTGCAGTGAATGGTACCTTCCGACAACAGGATGGAACAAGCTATGACTTTTGTCATGTTTATGAGTTTAGCTCGGCCAAAGCTACCCATGTGCAAACCATCACATCCTATGTAATCCAACAAGCGTAATTGCGTGCGGCTCGGTCACCCCTGCCCTCATTGCCGCCAGCTGTGCTTCTTCACGAGCGCCCTATGATGCAGAAATTCCGGGCTTTTTGGGCTTCCGACCTCGGCATCCTCTGCTTGATCGCCGCGGTGCGATTGCTCCTGCATACGCTGACCAATCACCAATATGGCTGGCATCGCGATGAGTTAGCCATGCTCGATAATGCCCGTTCACTGGCGTGGGGCTATGTGGCCTATCCGCCACTAGTGCCGGCGATTGCCCGGCTGGGGCTGGAGCTATTCGGCCCATCCCTGGTCGGCATCCGCTTCTTCTCCGCGCTGGCCCAATGTACGGCCATGGTCTTGACGGGACTGATGGCGCGCGAGTTGGGTGGCCAGCGCTTCGCACAGATCACCGCGGCGTTGGCCGCGGGTATCGCGCCGATTTCGTTGTTGCAGGGTGCGCTCTTTCAATATGTCTCCTTTGATTACTTGTGGTGGGTGGTGGTCACCTATTTGAGCATTCGCCTCCTGCACAGCGGCGATGAGCGTTGGTGGCTGACCATTGGGGCGGCCATCGGTCTCGGCATGATGAGCAAATACACCATGGCCTTCTTGGTGATCGGGCTGGTTGGCGGTGTACTACTCACATCGGTGCGGCGTGATCTCACCAACCGCTGGTTATGGGCAGGTGTTGCGCTCTCGCTGCTCATTGTCGCCCCGAATTTATGGTGGCAAGCCCAACATGGCTTCATCTCGCTGGAGTTTCTGCGCAGCATCAACGCCCGCGATGTTGCTCTTGGACGCACCGAAGGCTTTTTGCCCGAACAATTTTTCGTCGCGACCAACCCGATCACAATACCCTTATGGTTGGCCGGCTGGCTCTTCTATGCGGTCTTGCCATCTGGGCAACGCTATCGCCTGCTGAGTTGGATCTATGTAATCACACTGGCGCTCTTTCTGCTGTTTGGGGGGCGCTCGTATTACCTAGCCCCGGCCTACCCCATGCTCTTGGCCGCGGGAGCAACTACCTGGGCAACCTGGCTCCAAGGGATCAACCAGCAACGCGCTCAATGGTTGCGCCGCACCACCTATGCGCTTCTGATACTTGGCGCGCTGTTAATGGTTCCAGTAATGTTGCCGGTGGCGCCGATCAACTCGGCGCTGTGGGAATTATCCAGCGAATTGCAAGACAATTTTGTCGAGCAGATTGGCTGGCCGGAATTGACCGCCAATGTAGCCGATATCTACCAGCAATTGCCCACAGCCGAACGGGAGCAGACGGCCATCCTGACCGGCAATTATGGCGAAGCGGGCGCGCTCAATCTTTATGGGCCAGCGCATGGCTTGCCCCGAGCCATCAGCGGGATGAATTCGTATTGGCTACGTGGCTATGGATCACCTGCCTCCACCGTGATTGTGCTAGGGTTTACCGCCGCGCAAATCGGGCAATTCTTTGCCGAGTGCACCGCGGTTGGTCGTGTGACCAATCCCTACGACGTCGAAAATGAAGAGTACAATGGCGAAATTTTCCTCTGCCGCCAGCCGCGTTATGATTGGTCAACCTTATGGCCAATGCTGCGCAATTTTGGCTGAGCCGCCACTGAACTGGCGCGCAACTGACATGTCGTAAAATCCTCGCTACATTATTCAAGAGGATTTAGACCATGGGAGAAACCTTATGCTCTCGGCACAAGCAGCACTAGAACGGCTTCGATTGGGTAACGAGCGCTTTGTGGCGGGAGTCAGCCGCCATACCCAGTTCACCAGCCCGGCACGCCGCGACAAATTGGTATCGGGACAAGCTCCGTTTGCCATCATTCTTGGCTGCTCGGATTCGCGTGTCCCCGCAGAGATCATCTTTGATCAGGGGTTAGGCGATCTGTTTGTGATTCGGGTGGCCGGGAATATCGTCGCGCCCTCGCAGATTGGCAGCATTGAATTCGCGGCCGATCGCTTTGGAACTCGCTTAGTCGTCGTGTTGGGCCATTCGATGTGCGGTGCCGTCCAAGCCACGATCGAAGAATTAGAGCGTCCCAGCGAAAACCGCTCACCCCATTTACGCTCGATTGTTGATCGCATCCGCCCAGCCGTAGCCACTCTGCTCGAGACCGATCTCCGGCAGCAACCAGCAGCCTTGATCACCCACGCAGTGCGCGCCAATATCCGGGCATCGGTCAACCAATTGCAGCATGGCTCGCACTTGCTCGAACAATTGGTGCGTGAAGATGGCTTGTTGGTTGTTGGTGCTGAATATGCCCTAGATACGGGCAAAGTCCTCTTTTTTGATACAACCTACTAACCATTCCATGATTACACTCGCCAAGCACCTATCATGAAGTTGATCCAAACCCGGCAATGCAGCCGTGACACCTGTCGCTTTCGCTTCCCCTGGACGGACACCGACCCGCCAACGCCCAACTGTCCTCGTTGCGGTGCGCCCGTTGTCGTGATCCATGAACGCGCTATCAGCACCGAACCACTTGAGCTTACGCAAGCGCCAAGTTTCTCGCAACCGATCCACGCACTGCTCGACAACATCCGCAGCACCTTCAATGTGGGCAGCATTTTGCGCAGCAGTGACGGTGCAGGCGTACAGCATCTCTATCTCTGCGGCACAACGCCGACCCCGGAGCACCCCAAAGTAGCCAAGACCGCGCTAGGTGCCGAAACGCAGATTCCCTGGTCGTGGCACCCTAATGGGGTCGATCTTGCCCAGCAATTGCAAGCAGCGGGAGCGCATCTGTGGGCGCTCGAGGAGGGCGCCAATGCAGTCTCGCTCTACGAAGCACCCTACCCAACGGATGGACAACCACTGGTGTTGATCGTTGGTCACGAAGTAGCTGGCGTTGACCCCGACTTATTATCTCTATGCGAAGAGATTATCACTTTGCCCATGCTCGGGCAGAAACGTTCGCTCAATGTTGCCATTGCCTTTGGCATTGCGACTTATGGCTTACGCTTTGCCGTAAGATGATTCTAATAATCAATATTTCGGTGATATAATCGCAGCATGGAAATCTGGCAATTCCAACATCGCCAGCTATAGCACGCTCGTTGCTACATTGACGCTCAAATACCGCTCAGCCACGACTGCAGAAACTCGAAGTTGGGGCTTGGTGCGTGTATTCTTGCGCAGTCGGTTACAAAACGCTTGAAAGAAATGGATTGACTGATATGTCTGCGCTCACGAATAACTTACGCGCTGCTGATGCAATGGGGAGGATCGGCCTGCCGATGCCCGTGAAGGAGATGGCCTCCCGCCGTTGGGATGTGATCATCGTGGGCGGTGGACATAATGGCTTGGCTTGTGCGGCCTATTTGGCTCACGCCGGCAAACAGGTATTAGTGTTGGAAGCCCGCGAACGGATCGGCGGCGCCTGTACGCTGGAAGAACCGTGGCCCGGTTTTCGCGTTTCCCCCTGCGCCTACTTAGCGGGGTTACTCCACCCGCTGATCATCGAAGAATTAGATTTCCCGGCCCATGGGTACGAATGGTACCCCTCGCTCGAAGGCATGTTTGTCCCCTTTGACGACGGTAGTAGCATCCAATTATGGGACGATGAAGAGCGTGCCCTTGCCGAGATTGAACGGTTGTCGCCGCCTGACGTCGCTGGCTGGCAGGCCATGTACGCCGTGATGCGGCGGGCACGCAATGCCATTCGCCCTTTGAGCAAAGACGATATGTGGATCGGCGATCCGCCAACGCGGGCCGAGATCGAAGATCGACTCCAAGGGGACGAAGAAGCAATCAACTTGCTCTACAACTGGTCAATGGTCGAGTATGCCGAACGCTACCTGCAAGACGAGCGGCTGCAATGCGCCGTCTTGGGCCAGGGAGTGATCGGCACCAACGCCAGCCCGCATGATCCAGGCACGGCCTTTGTCCATTTTCACCATTCATCGGGCCGTCTCGGCGGGATGCCCGGCATGTGGGGTTATGTCAAAGGCGGCATGGGCATGGTCTCGTTCATCCTGTGTGATGTGGCCCGCGAGGCCGGGGCTGTGGTCGCGGCCAGTGTGCCGGTGGGAGCAATCCTGCCGGGCGAAGGGGTTGAATTGGTTGGGGGGGAGCGCATCTATGCACCCGTGGTCGTCTCGAATGCTGACCCACGCGTCACGCTGCGGCTGCTGGGCGATGATGCTGATCCGGCCTGGCGTGCCCAAGTGGAGTCAATCCCCATCAAGGGATGCACCGTCAAAGTCAACGTCATTCTGAAAGAATTGCCTAATTTCTTGGCCCGCCCCGGCACGCATGAGCCGCATCACTATGGGCAGATCAACACGCTGCTGAGCAAAGAGGAATGGCGCACCAATCATGCGCTCGCCAACCAAGGCAAATTGCCCGAGCGGTTGTGGACCGAACTCTACTTCCAGACCCCACATGATCCTTCCGTAGCCCCCGAAGGCTTGCACATCATGAGCGTTTTTGCCCAATATGTCCCCTATAGCTTTGCCGAAGGCACGTGGGATAGCCGACGCCAAGAAGTAGGCGAATTGGCGATCCGGTCGATCGCACGCTATTGCAGCAACTTGCCCGAAGCGGTGATCGATTTTGAGGTGCTTGGCCCGCCCGACATCGAACAAAAGGTTGGGCTGACCGGTGGCCACATCTTCCAAGGGGAATGTCTGCCCCAATATATGTGGGAAAATCGGTTGGCGTATCGCACCCCCATGGCTGGAGTCTATCTCTGTGGTGCGGCCACCCACCCTGGCGGGAGCGTCATTGGGATCAACGGGCGCAATGCTGCCATGAAAATTCTGGCCAGTGAGCCATCATAGACTATCCGCTCTCCTATATGCTGGATTTATCTCTCTGTAAGGAGCATGTATGAAATTTCCGCCACCTTTTTATCGTTGGCGACCTCATCCTTGGCATGGGCTCGAAGTAGGGCCAAACCCACCCCGGTTGGTCCACGCCTACATCGAGATCACGCCTTTTGATTTGATGAAATACGAAGTTGACAAGACCACCGGCTATTTGCGTGTGGATCGGCCGCAGCGCACCTCATCGCAACCACCGGCGCTGTATGGCTTTATTCCGCGCACATTTTGCGACAAACATGTGGCTAAATTATCCAGTACCGCACAGGTAGGAGATGGCGACCCGCTGGATATCTGCGTGTTGACCGAGCGGCCAATCAATCGCGCCGAGTTGATCGTCAACGCGCGTGTGGTCGGTGGGCTCGATGTGAATGATGGAGGCGAAGCCGATGACAAGATCATCGCCGTACTCGAAAATGATTATGTCTGGGGTAGCGCCGAAGATATTACCGACCTGCCCCCGGTGTTGATCGAGCGGCTGCGTCACTATTTCGCCACCTACAAGATGATCCCCGGCGAGCCATCGAAGTTAACCGTCGAACGGATCTATGGCAAAGAACACGCGCTTCAAGTAGTTGAAGCAGCGATGATGGACTATTTCGAAGAGTACGGGCAATAACCATCACCAATGTCATCCAGCGTCCTGTGCGACGCTTTCCATATATCGATCATCATGG
>CAZMRA010000043.1:0-23524 GCA_964568485.1 uncultured Caldilineaceae bacterium
TTCCTGCTAACTTGGTAAGCGATTAAGTTTGTGCTTGCTTAGGTCGAGGCTGTAGCTGACAAGTGTGTTCCATGATTCGTAACCTTGTGATTTTCCATGCCGCGCCGTCAATCATCGCTACAATTACGTAAGATTCGCTACTGGCGAATCGTGCTAGAGAATGAGGTCACGCAATGGCCGGTTTGGCGTGCCGGAAATTTTGTTGCCCTCGGTTGGGACGAACTAGGGGACCTGACCAAGCTCAGCCGCCGAGAATTTGATGCGCGACGCAATGTTGTCCTTTCCCGTTTTCCTGAACGGACCAAAGCCAGCGCCGATCTAGTATGGATCTTTGCCCGGCGGATTCGTGAGTCTGACCGGATTGTGGTATGCCGCTCGGCAAGCGAAGTGGTGGGCGTCGCAAAGGTAGTGGGACCTTACTTTTTTGTTCCCGATATCGATCATGGTCATTGTCTACCGGTTGAATGGGTTGATCTCACGCCGCGGCAGGTAAGCTTGCCTGCTTGGCGGCGAGTGTTGGTCGAATTAACGCCGAGCCAGTTTGAGGCGGTGCTCGAAGCGCCGCCCTTGCCCAGTGTCCCGGAAGTAGCCTCTCAGCAACTGAATGAGCCACTCGCTTCCTACACGGTGACAGCCGCGCCGGAAATTCAACCATCCACCATGGATTCGGAACTTGCCACAGCCAGCACAGAACCTTATCCATTGTCGGCATTGGCTGCTGATTTGGCTCTTGATGAAGCGCTGATTGAGCGCTGGATTCGCACCCTGCTGCGCAAGCAGCAGATCATTTTTATTGGTCCGCCAGGGGTAGGGAAGACCTTTATCGCCCGACAAGTGGCTCGTCATCTGGTGACTGAGACAGATGGGATGTGGAGCACGCTGCAATTTCATGCCGCTTACAGCTATGAGGACTTTGTGCAGGGGTTGCGGCCCCTGCCGACAGCCAGCGGTAGATTGGTGTTTCAGATGCTGCCCGGTCGTTTTATGGAGTTTTGTCAGCAAGCTACTACTCGACAAGGCCCCTGTGTGCTGATTTTAGATGAGATCAACCGGGCCAATGTCGCCCGCGTCTTTGGCGAACTGCTCTATCTGTTGGAATATCGTGACCAGGCGATCGCTTTGGCTAGTGGGGAGCGGCCTTTCCTGATTCCGCAGAATGTCTATCTCATCGGCACCATGAATAGTGCCGATCGCTCGTTGGCCCTGATTGATTATGCCTTGCGGCGCCGTTTTGCCTTTTTTGAGGTGGAGCCCAATTATGAGCTCCTGGAGCGGGTTCAATCAGTTGCTAATCCCGAATTCCCTGCAAAAGCTTTGATAAAGACTATAAAAAGAATCAATAAAGCGCTTAATGAGCCAGGATTTGCATTGGGCACCACTTATTTCATTGATCCCGAGCTGCCAACCACGCTGCCTGATATTTGGCAATTTGAGGTGGAGCCCTATTTGGCTGAATACTTTATTGATCAACCTGAACGGATCGCCGCGTTTCGCTGGGATCAGGTCCGGCACGAGTTGGGTTATTAGGTGCAGTGTTGGTCATGATAAACTCGCAACCCAACGCGCTCACCTTGGTCGAATATCAACCGCTGCGGCTGCCGCGTACTGCATTGAGTGAAGCGCTCGCTACCCTTATCTGGCAGCGCTATTCAACGCAGGTCACGGTTGAATTCCCTTCGCCGAAAACTGATGATGAATGGCAATTAACTGCTCAAGGCTGGGTGGGAGTGTTGCCAGTCTCCCCTGAATTGACCTTGGTTTTACAACCAAAGACCTCGCTGGCCGCCCTCTGGTCGCTGTTGGCCTATGCGTTTGACTTACAAGTCCTGGATTGGCGTTCGGTGCTGGTAGATGTCAGCACATTGCCTGAGTTGTATGAACAATTGGCCGCCCAGTTGGCTCAGCAGATCTTGGCGCGTACACGTCGTGGGTTGTATCAAGACTATGTACAGCGCACGGAGGAACTCGCCACGGTGCGCGGGCGCGTGGATCCCACGCCGCAGGTACGCGCTCCATGGCGGGTGAAGCTCCAATGCCATTACGAGGAGCAAACCACCGACGTCGAGGAAAATCAACTGTTGGGCTGGACCTTGTTGACCATTCTGCAAAGTGGCGTCTGTAGCGAACGCACCTATCCCTTGGTGCAGCGGGCGTTTCACCGCTTGCGGCCGGCCATTACGGTGCGCCCGTTTTCGGCGGCAGCTTGTCGCAATCGCCACTATCATCGCTACAATCAGGATTACGCAGCCTTGCACGCACTCTGTCGATTTTTCTTGGAGCAGCGTTCGCCGACGATCGGCGCGGGCGCGTCGCCGATGGTCCCGTTTTGTGTACAAATGAGCACCCTGTATGAACGCAGTGTGGCGGCTTGGCTGGCCCAACACCTGGGCGCTGAGTGGCAGTTGCAGGCACAAGAGCGGTATGTGCTGGATGCCCAAGGTGATTTCAGCCTGACCATTGACCTGGTGATTCGTTCCCAGCGGCAGCAAACGGTGCGCTGGGTGCTCGATACCAAATACAAAAGCAATCTGAATGCCCCCTCGGCCGAGGATTTGGCGCAGATCATCGCCTATGCCCAAGCCACCGGCGCGCCAGAGGCCATTCTGATCTACCCTGTGCCCTTGAGCCGTCAGCTCGATTTGACCGTGGGTTCGGTACGGATTCGCAGTTTGACCTTCGCCATCGACCGGCCGATCGAGCAGGCTGGGCAGGAATTTTTGGCCGCTTTGTTGGCGGAAACCAGCTAGCTGGCCCTATCCATGCAGTAGCAAACAGAATTTTAGGATAGAAATCGCATGTATCGTCTGATTCGCCCTTTGTTGTTCCAGTTAGATGCCGAACAAGCCCATGGCTTGACCCTGAAGTTGTTGCAAGTCGCTGGTGGATTTGCGCTCAGCCGCTTTGTTTTGCAGCAGATCTTTGCGGTCCCTGATGCGCGCTTAGCCGTGGAGGTGTTTGGTGTGCGTTTTGCCAATCGTGTGGGGTTGGCCGCTGGCTATGATAAAAATGGGATCGCGGTGCCAGGATTGGCCGCTCTCGGGTTTGGCCATTTGGAGCTGGGAACCATCACCCGCTTGCCGCAAGTGGGTAACCAGCGTCCGCGGGTCCACCGGGTGCCGAGCGCCGAGGCCTTGATCAACAGCATGGGCTTTCCCAACGCTGGGGTGGATGCGTTGAATCCTGCGGCGGCGCCTGTGCGCATTGGCATCAACATCGGGAAAGGCAAAGACACGCCGCTGGAACAGGCTGGGGAAGATTATTGCTACTTATTGGAACGAGTCTATCGCCGGGCCGATTATGTCACCATTAACATCAGCAGCCCGAATACGCTCAACTTGCGTCAATTACAAGCGCGGGCGGCGATGGAATCCTTGCTCACTTCGGTGGTGAGTATGCGTAACCAATTGACCCCGCGGGTGCCGCTCTTGGTGAAAATTGCGCCCGATTTAACCCCTGCTGAATTGGATGATGTGATCACCGCGGTGACTGCTTGCGGTGTGGATGGCATCATCGCCACCAATACCACCATCGCCCGGACTAATATTCCCGCCGCACAGCGGGACTTAAAGGGTGGGATGAGTGGTGCCCCGCTACGTGCACGCGCCGCTGAGGTAATTCGCTACTTAGCCGACCAGACGAAGGGCTCGCTGCCGATCATTGGCGTTGGCGGCATCACCCGCCCGGAGGATGCGCTGGAAAAGCTAGATGCAGGCGCTTCCTTGGTGCAGCTGTACACGGGACTGGTCTACAGCGGCCCCGGTCTAGTTCGCCAAATCTTACGGGCCTTGCAAGCGCGGTCTAGATCTCCCATTAACTAATTAAAGAAATCTGAACAAGTTCAGATTTGTATTGACGCTCGTCACGCACTGTGCACTTGGGTGGGAGCCGGTTGGGATTGTGTGTCGCTCTCAACTGGCTTGGCTTCGTGCATAGCCCCCAAGCGACGCAATTGGGGAGAATACCAGGCCGTCACCGCTACCACAAAAAGTGTCCCAATCCCACCGCTAACCACGGAGAAGACTGGCCCGAACCAGTGGGCCACCAAGCCCGATTCTAGCCCGCCAAGCTCGTTGGATGCGCTGATAAAGACTGAGGAGACAGCCGCCACCCGGCCGCGCATATGATCGGGCGTGAGTAGCTGTTGGAGCGTCTGGCGAATGACCATGCTGACGTTATCGAATGCGCCCGTGAGGAAAAGCATCGCCAGCGAAATCCAAAATGATTCCGAGAGCCCAAAGATAATGGTGGCCACGCCAAAACCGGCGACTGTGCCGAGCAGGCTCCAACCGGCGCGTTTCATAGGTGGAAGATAGATCAACAGGATGGCCATACACATTGCTCCAAATGCTGGTGCTGCCCGCAGCCAGGCAAATCCAGTCGGACCTACCTGCAAAATCTCTTCGGCAAAGATCGGCAAGAGATAGACCGCGCCACCCAACAAAACACCAAACATATCCAGTGAGATCATCGCCAAGATAATCCGCGTGTCTCGGACAAAGCGGAGTCCGGCCAGCAAATTCTGCACGGCTGAGCCTTGTATGGCGCGTGCCCCTTCTGGCCGCCAGCGGACACGCGCTAACATCGCCATGTAGATCAGCGAACTGCTGGCGGTCAGCACATAGGCCAGTGGAATGTTTCCTTCGATTACAAAGCTCCCCAGTGTAATGCCGCCGATCACAAACCCACCGATGGCCGGGCCAACGACATTCGAGAGCTGGGAGAGGCTGGTATTCCAGGCTACTGCATTGGGAAAGACTTCTTTGGGCACCAACTGAGGAAGTAACGCCGTCCGCGCGGGGCGGCCCAAAATGACCGCGGTTGCATCTAAAAAGAGCAGCAGATACATGAGCCAAATCGATGATTGCAGGTACGACAGGATGGCGAGGCCGAGCGATGTCAAGGTCATTGCGCCTAAGCTCCACATCACCAAGCGCGGACGATTAAACCGATCCGCCAAATAGCCTGCTGGTAACGCCAGCACCATGGTGGGCAAGGCTTGCATCAACCCAACCAAGCCGAGGGACAAGGCCTCTCCTGTTCGCTCGTACATCTCCCAAGCAATCGCCACACTCTGCATGCGGGTCCCGATGAGCGCAATAAACCAGCCGATCAAATAAAAGCGAAAGTCGGCGTTGCGCAATGCGGCATAAGGATCATGGCGGAGGGATGTTGGGCGAGCTTCCGGTACTTTTGACATAATTGTATCCCAATGAGGTTTTAGATTACTGAGGTAACTAGAAGGCTACTATAAATCTGTAGCTCTATGCAATTGTCTTCGCTTACTGTAGGAAATTTGATGGATGGATGAATCTTTCTCCTTGTGGTAAGCTGCTTTGAGATGTACTTAAGAAAGCGATACAATACCCAACCCTTTGGGTCCTCGCTAAGATTTGCTGTGTCTTTTACTGGACGTAGCTCGGTAATGTTGAAAGGAGTTCCTTACGATGCGGATTCTGCGTCGCCCGTTTGTCTTTCTTTACGCCATTTTGATGGTTCTGGGCTTGCTTGCCCCACCCAATACGACTCTGGTAGCCGCGCAAGCTGCTCCTGCGCAAGTTGATTGGTTGGAACCACATGGCATTGGCGTGATTGATCTGGTTGGCGTAGTGCCGGACGACATCCTGAAGGATGCCGTAATTGTCTATTCCAACAATGGTATGCTGCAGTATATTTCGGGCCAGCGGACAGGCGATACTGTGACGATCAACGCCACGGTGATCCCGCGCTATGGCGGTGCTGGGTCCGGAGAAACGCCGCATACTTTAATCAATTGTTTGGGCCAACCTGCCCTTACTGACTCCTGGCCGATCGTTTCCCCAGCTGGTACGATGCGAGTTTATGAAGATGGTGTCGAGATAACGAGCGAAGCTTGGTTGCAACGGTTTTCGCCCGGTGGGCGGATTCACCCTCTGCAGGATCCAAACCACTTTCGCTATCCGGAGGGCGAAACCACTGAAGTAACCCTCACTGAGGATGGGGCCTTGCCTTTTCCAGTCAACCGTGGTTGTGCAATTGTATTTCCGGAGTATCGCCAAAATCTGACAGCTACCTTTACAATCCAAACGCCGCGCTATATCAGCGCCCGGGTGTTAGGGAGTGAAACGTTCACGTTCCACTCATATGTTGGACCGGGCGACACCGGAGCGATCGACGGGCTGGCAAGTCAGTTGAAGCGTCGTTATCCCAATCGGCACGATAAGTTTGATCTAACCATACCTGCTGGGGCCGAATTCGCGTTGGTCACCTTTCCTCCAACGCCCGTGCATCCGTATGTCAACGAGCCTATCGAGTTGAACCTCGCCCAGCCGGGGAGCGGTACTTATCGTATTGGGCGTCAAAATAGTTTGAACATGTCGGTAGACCACGCAGTGACCATGGGGTTGCCGCTCTATTGGCAGACGCGCGACGT
Source organism: uncultured Caldilineaceae bacterium (assembly GCA_964568485.1). Classification (GTDB taxonomy): domain Bacteria; phylum Chloroflexota; class Anaerolineae; order Caldilineales; family Caldilineaceae; genus CFX5. The sequence continues at coordinate 6,410 of CAZMRA010000043.1, forward strand.
CGATCAATCGCCCGACACCGAGTTTTTGCCCAGCTTCACCAATCCCGGCTATTTGGCTTCGATGGAGTATTTTGTGCCCACTGGCATTCCTTACCATCGTTGTATGCGAGTTGGGAACTGCTCCAACGCCCTGGTCCAAAGTATTTACGAAGCCGAAATGGAAATGACCATTCATTACCTAACGGTTGATCGAGTTGCCTTGGGCTTGGACCTGATCCCTCTTCGCCAAACCGGGCCAAGTTGGTCGCCAAGGCTAGCTGCAGCAGCGACAGGTGAGCCAGCAACCTTGAGTGAGTTGATCGCCTCGCCGACCGAATTGCCAGCGCCATATCAGCAGAGTGGCCCAACTAGAGCGGTAGCTGCACAAGTGACGCCGACGAGCCTCGTACAAGGCACTGTGCCACCCGCGCAAAGCAATCTATACTTGCCGATGATTTGGTCTGATATCCCACCGGTGGTTCCTCCGGATGATCCCACGAACTGCCCCTGCGGCTGGTTTACTCCGGATGGACGCATGGTCGATTTTGTCAGTGGTCCATCATAACCTACACATCAGAAAGCTAGCTGCCAGTTCAAAATCGGGCTTGGCTAGCTAGCTAGTTAGTAGCTACGCACTCAATCAGCGGGACCCAGTGAGTTTGTGCTAGTCTCTAAAGCGGAGGGAACAACTTCCAGGAAGGTTTTAGTATTGCCTGGAAGTTGTTCCCTCCGTTCATTTTGTTGATCTGTCGATTTTGCGCGGATTAATTTTCCAGATTGAGCGACATTCAGTAGAATTAACACGGGATGCAACCGCTTGCATCTTCTTGTGATTTCTTGCGCCTCGCTGACTACCCTTTGCCAAGGAGCTGAGCTCTATGAACCTTATCGGTCGTATTTCTGTCTTTCCCAAAGTGCCGGATGCACTTGCGCGTCTGTCTGATCTGGCTTACAACCTTTGGTGGAGTTGGGAAGACGAAGCGCAGTCCCTCTTTGCTCAGATCGACCCGGTGCTGTGGGCGGCTACGAATCATAATCCCGTGAAGTTTCTGCGCAATGTCCATCAAGAGAAACTTGACCGCGCCGCTGCCGATCCTGATTACCTTGCGCTCTATGAAGCCACCCTCCAAGCCTTCGATCGCTACATGGCCCCGGCGGGACAAGATTGGTTTTCGCAGGTGCCGGGCGCGCAACGCAACCAAGTCATCGCCTATTTTAGCGCCGAATTCGGATTGCATGAGGCGCTGCCGATCTACAGCGGTGGGTTGGGCATCCTCAGCGGTGATCATTGTAAAAGTGCCAGTGATCTGAATTTGCCCTTTGTAGGGGTGGGGTTCCTTTATCCGCAAGGTTATTTCACCCAACATATTGATATAGAGGGGCGTCAGCAGGCTGAATACGAAAAGATCGATTTTGCCGAGGTGCCAGCGACCCCTGCGCTTGATCAAGCCGGCAACGAAGTGCTGATTAATGTAGATTTGCCAGGGCGCACCGTCTATGCCAAGGTCTGGCGCTTCCAAGTGGGGCGCATCCCGATCTATTTGATGGATACCGATGTCCCGCGCAATGCTCCGCAAGACAGAGAATTGAGCGCACGGCTCTATGGCGGGGATCGCGAAATGCGTATTAGTCAGGAGATCGTGTTGGGTATTGGCGGTGTGCGGGCGCTGCGGGCGCTGGGCTATGCCCCTGCTGTCTGGCATATGAACGAGGGCCACAGCGCCTTCTTGGGGCTCGAGCGAATTCGCGAACTGGTGCAAGAAGGGCTTTCCTTCGACGAGGCTGTCGAGGCAGTGCGTTCCAATACCCTCTTTACCACCCACACGCCGGTACCGGCCGGTAATGATGCCTTTGATCTCCAGTTGGTGGAAAAGTTTTTCTGGCAATATTGGGGCCAACTTGGCATTGACCGCGATCGATTTATGCAGATCGCCCGTGAAGAGCTGCCTTGGGGCCCGCAGTTTAGCATGACTGTACTAGCGTTGCGTCTGAGTGGCTATGCTAATGGTGTCAGTAAATTGCATGGCGAAGTCAGTCGCAAGATGTGGCAATTCTTGTGGCCCGATACTCCAGTGGACCAAGTGCCAATTGGGCATATCACAAATGGTGTACATTCCAAAACCTGGCTGGTTCCGGAGTTAGAGGTACTATATAGCCGCTATTTAGCTGATAATTGGCAAGAAGAAGTCGATGATCCAGCCACCTGGGACAGTGTTGACCAGATCCCCGATGCTGAATTGTGGGCTGTGCATGAGGAGCGCAAGCAAAAGCTGGTGAATCTGGTGCGCGACCGGTTGCAAGCCCAAATGGTGCGCCATGGCGAGGGGCCACAACGCTTCAACAGCGCTGGGCAGGTGCTTGATCCACACGTGCTCACACTCGGTTTTGCCCGACGCTTTGCTACCTACAAACGTGCCACTTTGCTCTTCAGGGATGAAGAACGCCTCAAGCGGATCTTGAATGATCCAGCGCGTCCGGTGCAGATCATCTTCAGCGGCAAAGCCCACCCTGCAGACGAGCCTGGCAAGGCGTTGATCCAACAGATTTACCAATTGAGCAATCACCCCGACTACGCCGGCAAGATCGTTTTTATCGAGAATTATGATATGAATATCGCCCGCCATTTGGTTTCTGGGGTCGATGTCTGGCTCAACAATCCGCGCCGACCGCACGAGGCCAGTGGAACCAGTGGGCAAAAAGCGGCCATGTCTGGTATCCCCAATTTCAGTATCTTGGATGGCTGGTGGGTCGAAGGTTACGACGGTGAAAACGGCTGGGTGATTGGCGAAGCGCGCGAATACAAAGACGAAGCAACCCAGGACGAAGCTGATGCCCTCAGTCTTTATCAAACGCTAGAGCAAGAAATTATTCCGCTCTTTTACCAGCGCGATGAGGCTAGCATTCCTGCTGGGTGGGTGGCGAAGATGAAGGCCGCTATTCGCAGCTGCGCTCCCCAATTTAGCATGCAGCGCATGGTGAAGGATTACACGACGCAGTATTATCTCCCCGCGGCAGCCAACAGTGAACGATTTGCCGCAGATCACTTTTCACTGGCCCGCGAATTGGCTGGCTGGAAGCGTGAAGTACTGCAGCGCTGGTCGAATGTCCATCTCGAAGCGTTACTCGCTGGCGCTACTCAAACCAATGTCGGTGAGCCGGTGACGATCAAGGGTAAGTTGTGGCTTAATGGCTTTCCGGCTGAGGCGGTGGCAGTTGAGATTGTGGCTGGCCGCCCAGGTGAGGAGAACGGCTTGCATGCTCCTCAAGTGGTCCCGATGCAGCAAGTTGGGGAAGAACAAGGCGCGTTACTCTTCCAGGGTGTCTTGACACCCTCAGACAGTGGTGTATTTGCGGTTGGCGTCCGAGCTCGACCTACTCATCCTGGCTTAGTCAATCCCTATGAGCTGGGTTTGAGTAAGTGGGCCTGAGCTTGTGCGTGTAGTCTGAACGAGCTTTCGCCCAAACGGCATAACAAACAATCAGGCCACCGCTAGATCAACGGTGGCCTGATTCGTTTAAGCTATCTCTTACGTGCTTATATTGTTTAATTATAGCGAAGAATAAGAGCTACGTAGATACGGCCCAGTCCCTAATGATGAGTAACGCTGTTCTTGCACTACTTGGGCTAGCAATGGATTCTCAAACTCTCCTTCTGCTCCCTCGTAATAGCCTCTCTGCTGAAGTCTGGCTTGACGTTGTATGTTTTTTAGTTCGCTCTGAACACGTTGATGAACTCGTTGGCGTAGGTCAAGGGGAATCGGCTGATGGGGGAGAGATTGTTCAAACAACTGTTGCAGTTCACATTCGCTTAGTTTTCGCATAATCAATACCAGTTGAATCAAGGTTTGTGCGATTCAGTGGCTGCCATGTGAGCTTCGATTTTCGTCCACTTATAGCATAGCGAAAGGAGACTTACTAGGGAAGCGTCAAAAGGCTAAAGTCCTTGATCAAGAGTGGCGGTTATGCACGAAGGGTTTTACAACATTCGTCGCGTACAAAGATATTTCGGCGTACTCATTTTAGTCGAAAAGAATGCTCTACAATCGGGGTGCTGACGCCGTCACTCTCAGCTTGCAGATAGAGCGTATGGTCACCTGGCGGCAACGGCGCGAGCTGAATGACCGTACCGCTACCCAAGCCTCGCTGGCTTTGCTCCAAGGTAGGGCTATTGACGCTATACCGATAGGTATAAAGCGCCTGGGGCTCGCTATCCAGCACAGCGAGCGTTACCTGGACAGGAAAGCCGCTGAGCTCCTCGTTGAAGCGTTGGGGCAGCAGGCTGACCCCAATGGGCTGAATCGTATAGTCGTATGAGTAGACTGGGCTCACCTCACCAGCCCGATCCACATAGTTTATGTAGAGGGTATGCTCTCCAGGCTCAAGTGGTAAGGGACCAATGGTGGTGTTAACCCGTACTTGACCAGCGAGCGTGACCACGCCTGTGCTGGTAATCGGTGTAGGATCATCGATGTTATAGTGTAATTCTTGGATCGACAGCTCGGGCAAAACCACCGCAATCGTGGCCTCGCTGGCACCAAAAGCCGGCAAAAAGGTGAGTTGGAGCGACTTGGCGATAGTTTCTAGCTTGGCGACAGATTTAGCCAATTCGGTTAATTGTTGCTCTGCCTGGGTTTGGTCCAAATAATAGCGCTGATAGGCATCCTCATCGGCGGCGAGGATTTGCAGTTGCTCGAAGGCCGCTTGGAGTCGTTGGAACTGACGCTGCGTGAAATTTGCTTGCAATGCTTGCACATACGCTTTGGTCAATTCATACCAAGCCGGACCATACTCAGCTTCACTGCTGGCAAATTCCTGCAGCTTGGCCAAGCGCTCTTGGAGATCGGCAATCAGGGTGGCCGCTGCCAACGTTGCCGCTCGCTCATCTGCTTGCGTGCTCGTTACCTTGAGCAATTCGGCGCTGGCGGTGTTGAGATTGGTTGTGGTTCGCAGTAGATTCGCATAGTCGAGATAAGGATCGACAAAGGCGAGCCCATCGGCAAAATATTGACTGTAGGCTGCTTGTGCAGCGTCGACATTCCCAGCTTGCGCATAATGACGCGCATTATAATACCAAGCCAGTGGTGTTTGTGGGTCGGCTAACGGCGCAGACTCAACTTGTAATGCCGCAAACTCGGCTAGCAACTCGTCATTGCTCTTGCTTTGGATGGTGTTGGTGATGACAGCAGTTGTTGTCTCGTCCGCATCTTCTGCTGTGACTTCCAGGTTAGAGGAAGAAAACCAGCGACTTTGCAAATCGGCAATCGGGGTGACCCAGTTGGACAGATAGCCGTTTGGGGGACCGGCCGCCACTACAATGCTCCAGATAGTAAAGATCAGCGCTGCCCCACCTGTGAAAAATAGCAGCTTGAGCAAGGTGTTGGGGGCAAGCTTGCTGGTGAGCCAGGCTTTGGCCATCACGTACAGGCTCATGAGGCCGATAAAACAAATTGCCGCTGCTAGGGCGGCCCAAGCTGCCAAATTGCCTAATGGCGCAGCCAGATCGGTGATGAGCGCGCTGCCAACAGCAACAAGACCCAGCAAGACGAGCGTCGGAGTGAAGCGTGTGCGGATTTTGGATTCCATGACCAATTGTTCGAGGAAGCTGACAGGCGTGAAACTGGCATCAATAAAGTGCGCTCACTATCGCAGGGGTTGATAGTAGCTCGGCTATTATACAACAGCCTGCTGGTTGTTCAACCCTCGCGCGTCATACGGCACTCATCAATGCTCAGCAACAACTGCTTCGATTTTGCGCAAAGTTCCACAAATACTTGGATTTTATCCGGAATTTTGGTATAATGATGTCGATTAACAATATGTGTACAGTGCTCGGCCTGGTCGTGGCCGAGCATTTTTGGGTTGTATGGCTGACAGCCTCATATTGTGTTGAAGCGTAGTAATGCAAATGGTTCGTTTTTGCTTCGTTCTGAGGCCTGTCCACAAACAACTTGTGGATGCTAAATTGAGGATGATTCGCACAGCGCAACATTGCCGGTGTGGATAAAAGCTGATGCGTGGTGGTAGAAAAGGCCGCTTACGAGGGCTTGGCGCAGCATTTACGGATAGACGAAGAATGGGAATTTTATGCAAACAGAAGTAGCTATGAGAGAGCCGAGTACCCACGTAAAACCGCGCACTGATATTCGCAATATCGCCATTATTGCTCATGTTGATCATGGCAAGACCACCCTTGTCGATGGCATGCTCCGGCAGACGAATGTCTTCCGCTCCAATCAACAAGTGCAAGAGCGGGTCTTAGATTCGAACGATCTCGAGCGCGAGCGTGGTATTACCATCTTGGCCAAAAATACGGGCATCCTCTACAACGGCATCACGATTAATATTGTCGATACGCCTGGTCACGCCGATTTTGGTGGAGAAGTTGAGCGTGTTGTCAATATGGTGGATGGTGTGCTGCTCGTGGTGGATGCGGTGGAAGGGCCCATGCCGCAAACCCGCTTTGTCTTGCGGCAGGCGCTCAACGCTGGTTTGAAGGTGATCGTCGTCGTCAATAAGATTGACCGACCGGCAGCTCGCCCCAGCTATGTGGTCGACAGCACGTTTGATCTGTTTATCGACCTCGAAGCAACTGATGAGCAGGCTGACTTCCCGGTGATTTATGCCAGCGGTCTGCAAGCTCGAGCGGGCTTCAGTCCGGATGAACTAGGCCCCGATCTGCGCCCTTTGTTCGAAACCATTGTTGACCATATTCCGCCTCCAAAGGTGGACGAGACTGGCCCCACGCAACTGTTGGTGACGACGCTGGAATATAGCAATTACGTCGGTAAGATTGCTGTTGGTCGCTTGCAGAGTGGGACGATCCGCTCCGGGCAGCCAATCATGCACATCACCGCCGAAGGGACGAGAAAACCTGGCAAAATAGGTCAGGTGTATGTCTTCCGCGATTTGCAACGCACCGCGGTCGACGAGGTGCAGGCAGGCAACATTGTCGCGGTATCGGGCATTGAAGATGTGGGGATTGGTGATACGCTGACCGATATCAACGACCCGCGCCCCTTGCCGCCGATTAAGGTCGAGGAGCCGACCGTCCGCATGACCTTTGCGGTCAATGATAGCCCCTTTGCGGGCCGGGAAGGTCAATATCTGACCAGTCGCCAATTGCGCGCCCGTCTCTATCAAGAACTCGAACGGAATGTGGCACTGCGCGTGCAGGATACCGAAATCGCCAGCGAATGGATTGTCTCCGGTCGTGGAGAGTTGCACCTGGCGATTTTGATCGAGACCATGCGCCGCGAAGGGTACGAGTTTGCGGTCAGTCCGCCTGAAGTCATCTACAAAAATGATGGTGACGGTGTGCAAGAGCCCATCGAGCGCTTGTTCGTCGAAGTGCACCAGGATTATCTGGGCGCGGTGAGCGAGATGTTGGGCCGGCGCCGAGCATTGCTACAAAACATTCGTTATGGCGAAGATGGGACAGTCTATGCTGAATATCTCGTGCCCACGCGCGGTACATTAGGCTTGCGCCAGCCTTTCTTGACTGCTACACGCGGCACTGGGATCTTTAATACGCTCTTTCATGGCTATGAACCATTTACCGGTGAGATCGATTTGACCGACCGCGGTTCGTTGGTCGCGTTAGAAACAGGCACGGTCAGTGCTTATGCATTGGTCAAGTTGCAACAGCGTGGCACCTTCATTGTTGAACCCGGAGACGAAGTCTATGCCGGCCAGGTCGTTGGTGAACACATTCGCTCAGAAGATCTAGTGGTCAATGTCTGCCAGGCCAAACAATTGACCAACTTCCGCGAAAAGCCGTCGGGCACGACCGATATGTTACAAGCGGCCCGTACCCTCTCACTGGATGATGCGATTCAATTTCTGGGACCCGGGGATCTGCTCGAGGTAACCCCGGAATCATTGCGCATCCGCAAGAAGGAATTGCGCCACGAGGTGCGCCAGCGCGCAGCCAAACGAGCGAAAACGGCTTGATGATGAACGGCGGACGATGATTAACAGGAGAGACTTGTAAGGTTTCTCCTCATCGCCTGCCGTCTATTATATCTAGCTTTCATTGGCAGATGAGTGTTTGCCAAGGTCTCCTCCAATCGTTAGAATTCCTCTGATCCTGGTATACTGTGCTTCGCGCGCAAGCTGCCTCGGTTTTACCCAGACAATCCAAAGAAAATCGCGCTACTGCTTTCGCAGATGTAGCTTATTGCTGATCAGCGTGCACAAACGCTTGCTTTCGTGCCTGTGCACCGCTTATTTGCCCAGCGCTAATTTAAGACAACGCCACCCGTAAACACCGACTTTTCGGCAAGCCTTGTGAACCATCAGTGATAAGGATAAAACGAGCGTCATGAGCATTGCCACCCAAGCTCGCACCTTCGACGAACTGAACGAGGTTGATCTCGAGCAAGTCTATCAACAAGGCCGCGAAGAAATGTTGCGCGACCGCACGTTTACCATTCTGCTGGCGCGTGCCGACACGGTAGAGAAACTTGAGCAATTCGCTTTTGCGAGCGAACGGGGCTTGGTAGGCTGGACGACCAAAGAGCTGATCGAGATCTCCAATCGCTTCCGCTTGCTCAGCTCACCCGAAAATGAAATTCGCCTCTACCGAGAATGCAGCGACGAAACCTTCCGCAAAGCCCCGCGTGTGCGTGAGTTTTATGTGTTGGCGTTGAATCGCATGGGGCGCCCGGCAGAAGCCATTGAAGAAGCCTCTCGGTTGATCGCCGAGGGTGGGCAAAACGCACTGCTCTGGGGAACGTTGGGGGAATGCTATTCGGCGCGGCTCTTCTTTGCCGAGCAGCTCGCCAAAGCCCTGGCCGACAATCCAAGTTCGCCCCTTACCATCGATCCAGATTTGGCTGCCCGCTTCTCGGGTTATTTCCCACATCTCTCTTTGGCCGAAATGACGGTTCCCCTCGCTCATGCGCTGCGTCAAGAGAATCTCAAAGCGGCAACGGATATCTTTCGCACGGGCTTTCGCGAGAGCGGTACTTCGTTTTGTGGACTGGGCTGGCTCTTGCGCACCATCGATCACCTGGCCGATTTGTGTCTCCAGCGCGCCCAATTGCAAGTGGCTGCCCAACATGCGCCAATGTACAGCGACGAGGCCGTCCGTTTGCGGCTGGCAGATGATGAAATCTGGCGTGTACGCAAAGAACTAGAGTGCCAGATCCAACTGGTGGCCATTGCGCTGGAATTGCAGGGGGGCAGCGAATCGCTCGACTACTGGACCAATGCCGGCATGTTGTTGCTGGATGTGATCCAAAATGCCCCGCTTTCGGCGATCCGCTGGCGGTTGGCGCGGCTGTTTACTCGAGTCGATGCAGCCTTCAAGCTCGCGGTAACTGCCGCCGAATTACGCCGCTTGCGCGACCAATATCGCATTTTAGGGGAGAGCTTCCAAGCCCAGGGCTACGCAGATGTGGGTTTGTGGTCGCAATGCCAATTGGCCGAGTTTGCCATTGAGGCGTGCGAGGCGGGAAGAATGCGCTTCCTCACGCGGGGTAGCGCTCGGGACGAGGAAAGTGCTGCCCCACCCAGTAATCCCACCGACACCGCCGCAGCGGTGCAGACATTTTTGGAAAAAACAGTCAACTTTCGTGCCCTCACCGGCAATCTCGTGGCTGTTTACATCAGTGGGGCGATTGGTCGGGTGGGCGCTCGTGTGCCTGATCTGTTGATCAACCGGCAAGTACAGGAAGATCTGGCCGACATTGTCGAGACCAAGGTGCTGCAGGCGCTCGTGCCCGAAGAACGCAGGAATCCACACGCTATCATCCGGCGCATTCAAGAGGTGGTAGGGAACGGTTTAAGGGTTGGCGAGCTGCAAGATCTGCAATCTTCGGCCCATTATAGTTTTGATGCCCGCTCGGATGGTCTGATCGCCTTGTCAGGGGTTGACCACAATTTGCGGCGCTACACGCGCACCGCCACCGACTTAACCGCCACCTTGTTGTTGCAGAATGGCGATTGCCGCGAAACTATGTATTTGAATGGCGCGCTCTTTGCCTGTTGGCAACAATTGGAGGTTCGACGGTGCATTGCCAATGCCTTACGCTGTCTCGATATTCGCTATGAAGCTGGTTTCCAGGCCATTGTTAAAGAGGAGATCCCGGCGATCTTGCGTTACCAATTGCGTGGGGGGCAAGTGGCGGTCTATGTTGATAGTCTGGAGATGCGCGCCAAATATTTTGCTGCTCGCGCGTCGGATACTGACCCGACTGGGCTTTTGCGCACCTATGGCCGAACTGAGATTCTCGATGGCCAACCCTTGACCCAATATGAATTAGAGAATTCGATCCTCCACGTGATCTATCGCAATGGCACCAGCCGTTGGCTGACACCAACCGACCCCGAGACAGGCCGTTGGCGTCCGCTCGAACATATGCCAATGATCGAGGGTGGCATCCCGATCATCCCTGAAGCCGGTGAGCGTTTAGCGGCAGTGCATTCGGTGCAGCTGCTCAACTTGGTTGAAGAGCATGCGATGACCTTTCTTTACGATGCAGCTCAGGGGCAGGCTACGTTTTGTGATGGTTTCTACAACAGCGCACTCTTTGATAGTCCCTACACCTTTGATGCCGGCGTTGTGACGCTGGATGAGCTGTTAGTGCCGCCAGGCTTGATGCGCGCGGGTAGCCGTCCGGTCCTCCACCCGGATGGCAGATTGCATCAACATGGCGTCTATCTGCAATTTTTGCCCTTTTCCCTCACCGATTACGAGGCGGCCCTCGTGGAGGGGGATATTCCAGGCACCATCCAGCTAATGGGGCGCACCTTTCGGGGGAATTTGCAGCGTGAACGGCGGCGCTTGGAAGAAGGCACTTCGCCAATACCGAGCCTGTTGCAGAAGATCCATGATTGGCAAATCAGCCGCCAGCAGCGTGATGCCAGCGACCGCAAACGGATCGAACAGCAATTGGCCAAGGTGATCCTCGAACTGGCTCGAGTGCATCCTGAATTGGTACAGATGATCGAAGCTAAGCCCGACCAGCCCCTGATCCGCGAAGAGGAGACCAATGACAAGCTCTACTTGGTGCTCAGCGGCGAGTTGATCGTCTCCCGACAGGGCAAGCCTTTGCTCAATGCTCAAGGCGAAACCATCACCGTCGGAACTGGTGCCATTTTGGGCGAAATCTCGGCCCTGCGCGGTGGGGTTGCCAGTGCCACGTTGGCTGGCCAAGCTGTTGTGCTCGCCCTAGCCCAACGGGTGATCCAACAACAATTAGTGACCAATGAACCATTTCGTCAGACCCTGGAAGCGTTGGCCGATTCCCGGGTGATGTGAGCATTCGTCACATGCCACACGCTAGCATCGTGCCCGCTAGACCTGTGCTCCCCCGATTTCCATTCAAATTGTATAAACAAACCATTACGGGAGGAAAATGATGTTAAAAGTTGCAGTGATCGGCATGGGCAATATTGGTAACACCCATGCTTCTGTCTATGAGACCGATCCCTTGGCCGAATTGGTGGCGGTCTGTGATATTGATCGAGCACGGGCCGACAAGGCCGCGGCCAAGTATGGCGTGCGGGCCTATTACAGCGTCGACGAGTTGCTCAAGCACGAGCAATTGGACGCAGTTAGCGTAACGACTGCAGGCAAAGAGAATGGCGGTGACCATTATGAACCGACCATGCAATGTCTGGAAGCTGGCCTGAACGTCCTTGGTGAAAAGCCGATCTCGAATGAGATCGAAAAGGCGCGGGCGATGGTCAAAAAGGCCGAAGAAAAGGGCGTCTACTATGGGATTAACCTCAACCATCGCTTTGTCCCGCCTGCCGCCAAAGCCAAAGGCTGGATCACCGAAGGCAAGCTAGGCGATCTGTTGCTGATCAACATGACCATGTGGATCAATAACCCGAACGAGACCTCGCCTTGGTTCCACATCCGCGCCCTACATCCGCATTCGCTCGACATCATGCGCTATTTTTGTGGGGATGTAAAGCGGGTGCATGCCTTTTTTAATCGGGCCCCAGGCCGGGTCTGCTTCTCGAATGTCCAGGTCAACCTTGAATTTGAGAATGGGGTCGTCGGCCATTTAACCGGGAGCTACGATGCCAACCCCAGCCACAATTTGGAACGCTGCGAAGTGATGGGCACCGAAGGACGTTTTGTTCTCGATAACTTATACGAAGAATTGACCTTTTACCCGCGGCGCAGCAACGAACTGACCGTGATCCGCAACAGCATCATGGGTGGTTTGAGCGGCTTTGGTGCCACCTTCACCAATCGTATCCACCGCTGGTTGGAGCAGATCCAGCAGGAAGTGCCGCTGGATGAACTGGAAGCGTCGGGCAAAGAGGGGCTGGCCGTGCAAGAAATTATCGAAGCTGCCATCCGCTCGCACGAATCGGGCCAGGCTGAGGCTATACCTGCGTAAGGTTGCCTAAGCCCTGGGGCTGCGTTACAATGAAATGCCCTGCCCTGTCGCACTAGTTATTTTATCCACTGGTAGACTGTGGTAAAGAGACCGGAGTACTATGTCTAAATTACGCGTTGCTGTGATCGGCCAAGGGCCGATTGGCAATATTCATGCGCAGATGTACAAAGAAGATGCGCTGGCCGAGTTTGTGGCTGTTTGTGATTGGAATCAGGAACGAGCCGACGCTGGCGCTGCCCGCTGGGGCGTGCAAGCCTTTTACGATGTTGAGCGCATGCTCGAAACGGTCCGACCTGACGTCGTGAGCGTCTGCACGGGTGGTGTTGAATATGGCAGCGAGCACTACCTGCCGACCATGCAGGCGCTCGAGTTTGGCTGCCATGTGCTTGGCGAAAAGCCGATCTCCAATGAGGTGGAAGAGGGCGAAGAGATGGTGGCCAAGGCTGCCACCAAGGGGCTTTGCTACGGCGTCAACCTCAACCATCGCTTTACTCCGGCTGCCCGGTTGGCCCGCAAATGGATCGACGAAGGGCGGATCGGTCATCAGCTCTTTTGCAATATGAGCATGTGGATTAAGAACCCGCGCGAGAGCTCGCCGTGGTTCCACCTCAAAGCGCTGCACCCGCACACGATCGACGTGATGCGCTATTTCTGCGGCGATATTGCCGAGGTACACTGCTTTGCAACCAAAGCGCCGGGGCGAGCGATTTGGTCAACCGCCACGTTCAACTTTCGTTTCAAAAGTGGGGCAGTCGGTACGTTGACCGGCAGCTACGACATTGAGCGCGGCCACCCAATGGAGCGCTGCGAAGTCGCGGGCATTGCCGGCCGTTTTGTGATCGATGACATGTATCGCGAGGCGACGCTCTACCCCGCGGGCAACCCCGAAAAGATCGTCTATACTAATCCTCTCTTTGGCGGCTATCGCGACTTTAACGATACCTTCCGCAACCGCATTCACACCTTTCTGGAACAGGTCGGTGCCGGTGTGTCGCCGGACCAGATCGATGGTCGCGCGTCCGATGCTTTGGCCGCGCAAAAGGTCATTGCTGCAGCCATTGAGTCGGTGCAGACCGGAAGCGTTGTTGCTGTGAAATAATTGGTTCTTAGAGATTGGGCGACTTGTGGAACTTTGTCAGTCTGCAAAGCTCCAGTCGCTCAGTCTCTTTATGTTTTTTTTCTTATGCCACCATTCGTTGCTGATCTTCACATTCATTCGCACTATTCACGCGCCACGAGCCGGGATCTCGACTTGGAGCACCTTGCCGAGTGGGCTCAGCGCAAGGGTGTGCAAGTCATCGCCACTGGGGACATCGCTCATCCCGGTTGGCTGGCCGAGATCAAGGCCAAGCTGATTCCGGCAGAGGAGGGTCTATTTCGCCTGCGCGATGAAATTGCGGCGCAAGTGGCTGAGCGTGTGCCCATTGCCTGTCAAGCCCCTGTGCGCTTTCTGCTCGGCGGTGAAGTCAGCAACATCTATAAACGTGGTGGGCAGGTCCGCAAAGTCCATCACCTGCTCTTTATGCCTTCCGTGGCGGCGGTGGAGCGGCTCCAGGCCGCGCTGGAAAAGATTGGCAACATTCGTTCGGACGGGCGGCCCATTCTGGGGTTGGATTCGCGTGATCTGCTCGAGATCGTGTTGGAAACCGATCCCAACGGCTATTTGATCCCCGCCCACATTTGGACGCCCTGGTTTGCCATTTTGGGGTCCAAGTCGGGCTTCGATTCGGTCGAAGAGTGCTTTGGGGATTTGACGCCGCATATCTTCGCCTTGGAAACGGGCCTTTCGTCAGACCCGCCGATGAATTGGGCGGTGTCGCAACTCGATCGCTATACGTTGATCTCGAATTCGGATGCCCATTCGCCGGCCAAGGTGGCGCGCGAAGCCACGCTCTTCTCCACCGAATACAGTTATGCCGCGCTCTTCGATGCCCTGCGTACTGGTGATCCCGCGACCTTTGCCGGTACGCTCGAGTTCTTCCCCGAAGAAGGCAAGTATCATGCCGACGGACACCGCAGCTGTGGGATTCGCTGGGATCCTGCCGAGACCTTCGCCCATGCTACCATCTGCCCGGTTTGTGGCCGCCCCGTGACCGTGGGCGTGATGAATCGTATTGCCACCTTGGCCGACCGTCCTTTTGGGACGCAGCCAGCTCGAGCGCCCTATCAAAATTTGATTCCGTTACCCGAAATCCTGGGCGAAACCTTGGGGGTCGGGGCCGGTTCCAAACAAGTACAGCGAGCCTATGAGCATTTGCTGACGCAACTCGGCTCCGAATTGGCGATCCTGCGCACCATCCCGCTGGAAGAGATCCGGCAGCACGGCAGCGAGCTTTTTGTCGAGGGGATCCGCCGCATGCGCTCGGGCGAGGTGCAGATCGAGCCGGGGTATGATGGCGAATATGGCGTGATCAAGCTTTTTACCGACCAGGAACGGGCCGTTTCGGGCTCGCAAATGGCCCTCTTTGGGATGCAAGACAAGATACCCCCAACGCGTCGCAAACAGCCCAGTGCAGAACCCAAAGCGGCCAAAGCATCCGAGCCAGCGCCCACGCCGAGCCCAGCCACCGTGCCGGAGACAGAAGAAGCCCCGCCTGTGGATCTGCCGCCGCTCTTGCGCGGTTTGAATCCACAGCAGTTGGCGGCGGCACAGGCGATCGACACGCCGGTGCTGATCGTTGCTGGGCCGGGTACGGGCAAAACCCGCACCCTCACCCACCGCATCGCCTGTCTCGTGCAAGAGCACGGCGTTGATCCGCGCTCGATCTTGGCGATCACCTTCACCAACAAAGCCGCGGGCGAAATGGCCGAACGCCTGGAACAATTACTCGCCGCCGAGGTGCGGGCGATCACTGTGCAGACTTTTCACGCCTTTGCGGCGGCCTTTTTGCGTCAACATGGGGCCGCGCTGGGGCTGCCGGAAAACTTTGTGATTGCCAGCGATGAAGATCGCCTGACACTACTCCGCCAACTGTACCCCGATTGGTCCGAGAAAAGCCTAAATGCGGCTGGCGATGCGATCTCCACGGTCAAGCAGGAATTGCGCACCGTGGAGGAGATCCCCGCCAGCGAGCAGATTGCCGAAACTACCTTGGCGGAAATTTATGGCCGTTACGAAGTGGCGATGCGCCAAAACAACTTGCTCGATTTTGACGATCTGTTGCTGTTGACCATCCGCCTGCTTGAGCGCGAGCCAGCCATCTGCCAGCAGACACAAACTCGCTACCGCTGGCTATCGGTGGATGAATACCAGGACATCAACTTGGCCCAATATCGTTTGTTGCGCCTGTTGACGGCTGGGGAGAACCCGCCCAACCTCTGCGCGATCGGCGATCCCGACCAGGCAATTTATGGCTTCCGCGGGGCTGACCGAAGCTACTTTTTGCACTTTACGAGCGATTTCCCTACGGCGCAGGTTTTACGTTTGCAGCAGAATTATCGCTCGACGCCAGCCATCTTGGCCGCTGCCAGCCAGGTTATCGCCCGCAACCCCGATGACGAACGGCTGACGCTGTGGGCGACACTGGTCGACGAGAGTAAGTTGGAAGTGCACAGCGCCCCCACCGACAAGGCCGAAGCTGAATATGTGGTCCACCAGATCGAGCAACTGGTAGGCGGTACCAGCCTCTTTTCGCTCGATTCGGGCCGGGTAGGTAGCCATGCCGCCGCCGTGACCGCCTTTGGGGATGTGGCGGTGCTCTATCGGACCGCAGCGCAGAGCAGTGCCTTGATCGAGGCGTTTGCCCGGTCGGGCATTCCCTTTCAAACCGTGGGGCAAACGCCGCTCACCACGTACCAAGATGTGCGTGAGCTGCTCGCCTATCTGCATTTGCGCCATGATCCAACCACCAATCTTTACCGTGAGTTCCTGCAGGATCTCACCCCGAAGCGACGCCACAGCCAGATCGCAGCCTTCCTGCACACCTTGGCGCAGGAGCACAACGACGCAACTGTGGCCGAGTTGATCGAGCGCGTGCTGCACTTTTGGCAAAGCGAACTGCAACGCGCTTTGGATGAAAAAAGCCGCGAACGCATGGATCGCTTGCGTCTGCGGGCCTTGCCTTTTGCTAACCGTCTGGGCGATTTCCTGAATGCGCTGGCCCTGCAACGCGAAGTCGACGAGTATGATCCGCGCGCCGACCGCGTCACGTTGATGACGCTGCACGCAGCCAAAGGCTTGGAATTTCCGCTTGTCTTTTTGGTGGGCTGCGAAGAAAATTTGCTGCCGCTGGTGCTGACGGGGCGCCAGACCGATGTAGCCGAGGAGCGCCGCCTCTTTTATGTGGGGATGACGCGGGCCCAACATAAGCTGATTTTGACCCATGCGCGCAACCGCTTTTTGTTCGGCCAAGCGATGAACAATCCGCGCTCGCGCTTTGTCGACGATATCGAGCAGACGCTGACGGAAATCAAGCGGATGGCTGAGCGAAAACTCCCGAAGGAAAGACCGGAATTTCAGCAACTCAGTTTGTTTTGAACGACCCATCCTAGGTGGAGTGTCATCTACTCTCCCTAACCAACCCAAACACAAATTTCGAGGAACCATGGAGACTCAAAGTACGGTTGAGCAAAATCTGGCGCAACTCCAAAGCGATGGCTTTCTCTTGCTGCGCCAAGCGCTGGATCCAACGACGGTCGCCACGTGGAAGCAGATCTTGTACGAGCTGTATGCCGCAGAGCGATATGAGATCCGCAACGGTGTGGGTAATGTTGCTTTCGATAAATTATTGGCGATCCAGCCCGAAATGGCCAAGGCCTTGATCGGCCATCCCAGCAC
>CAZMRA010000043.1:23534-23682 GCA_964568485.1 uncultured Caldilineaceae bacterium
CGCTGGATCCAACGACGGTCGCCACGTGGAAGCAGATCTTGTACGCGCTGTATGCCGCAGAGCGATATGAGATCCGCAACGGTGTGGGTAATGTCGCTTTCGATAAATTATTGGCGATCCAGCCCGAAATGGCCAAGGCCTTGATCGG
>CAZMRA010000044.1:0-7099 GCA_964568485.1 uncultured Caldilineaceae bacterium
CGGCGATCTTTTATTACCGCTGGCTGGCGAGCCTTGCTGCCCAGCCGTCGGCCGTATGATAACTGTTTTGCTTACGGATTGTTTGCGTGGTTGGCACATGCGCGCGTCATGCGCTACAATAGGATCGACGATTGTAGATTTTTAGCGTGTAGTGTCCACACCCTGCCGCTACGTTGTTATCAAGCACACAAGATCGCAGCAATACTATGCACTTGCATGCACTCGCTAGCTAGCGTAGCGCCCGTGGGCCACATAGCTTGCTGATGAAATGATAAGTGATAAGTTGTGAATGCGTTGGGCGAATGCCAAGCGCGCTGAGCGAAAGAAACCATCATGAGCGGAATTATCCTTCCCGGCCAAGAAAATAAACCCTCCTCAGACATCAAGATCGAACTGCCTGGTGGCTTTTCAAATCGACGGCGCGAGCAAGAAAAAGCCGCGGATGTGCCACCAGTTGAGCAACCGGTAGCCGAAGCCCCGGCTGCTCCTGCCCCCAGTGAGCCAGAGCAGACCAGCCCACCTTCTGGGCGGGGCGGGCAACCAATGCCCGATTTTCTCTTCCCGCCGGCACCGGTGCAAATTCGTTGCCCGAATTGTGGCAATACCTATGCCGTGCCACTTTTCAGCATCATTGACTTAGGGGTGAATCCCGAATTGAAGGGCCCCCTGCTCAGTGGCCAGATCCATATTGCTGCGTGCCAAAAATGTGGTGCTGGCGGTCCTCTGAGTGCCCCGCTATTGGTGCACGAACCTGAACATCAATTCTTGGGTGTCTTTGCGCCTATGCAAGGGCAGACTGTGGACATGCAGCAGCAAAAGGCGATTGGCGATCTTACTCAGACGCTGATGCGCAAACTGCCCCAAGAAGCGCGTAAGGGCTATCTGCTCCAGCCGAAACAATTTGTCGACTGGAATCATTTTATCGAGACGCTCTGGGGCTTTGAAGGCGTAACGCCGGAGATGTTGCGCCGCCAGCGCAATCAGAGCGAATTGTTGCAGCGTTTGATGGGGCTGTTGAACGACCGCAAGGCTATGGAAATCGCCTTGCAGCAGCGTGGTGGCGATCTGGTCGATCGCGACTTCTTTGCCATGTTGGACCGCTTTATCATGATGGCTAGCGGCCAAGGCCAAAATCCCGAACCCTTTGTCAATTTGCGTACCCAGTTGCTCGATATGACCGAGGTCGGCCGGGAGATCAAAGCCCGCCAGGAACGAGTTCGCTCCATTTTACAAGGGTTTGGGTCCGATACCACCCGTGAGCAAGTACTCGATCAGCTGCTGGCGACTCGTCAAGAGGCCGATGGCCAGGAATTGCTGCCTTCGCTCGTTGCCGCGCTCGCGCCCTTGTTCGATTACCAGTTCCTCATGCTGATCACGCAGCGTTTGGAAGAAGCCAATGATGATCAGACGCGCCAGCACCTCGAAGAAGTGCGCCAATTGGCCCTGACCATTCAAGAACAGCAGCAGCAAGCGCAACAGGCAATGGTGCAGCAAGTGCAACAGATTTTGCAACAAGTGTTGCAAGCGCCTGATATCAAAGAAGCCTTGCTCAAATTCGCCGATTACCTCGATGAAACCTTCTTGGCAATTTTGGCGAGCAATATCCAAGCCGCCCAACGCAACAACTCCACTGCGGCGGCCCGACGCCTGCAACAAGTCTACGAAGCTGCTGTTAGCATCTTGCAGGAGAATATGCCCGACGAGATGCGGCTGATCAACGAGCTGTTGAGTGCGCCGGACAAGGCGGCACTCGCTCAAATCGTGCAAGAGAATCGCCCCAAATTGACCAAAGAGTTTGTTACCTCGCTCAAAGTGTTGGAAACCGACATGCGTGATAACAATCGCGCTGAATTGGCTGATCGCATCAAAACATTGCGGGCCCAGATCGCTTTGATGATTTAAGGATAAGCGCACCCAATCTCCTGGCCCTAGTGAAGATATCGACTATGTCTGATGCGACTGCGGTTGGCCTCAAGGCCGAAATTGTGACGACGGGTACCGAAATCTTATTAGGTGAGATTGTCGATACCAACGCAGCTTGGATCGCCCAACAATTGCGTGAAGCTGGAGTCAATCTCTATTTTAAGACCACCGTTGGTGACAACGAGGCACGTATTCGCTCGGTGCTCGAATTGGGGATGAGCCGCAGCGATGTGATCATCTGTAGCGGTGGGCTTGGCCCCACGGTAGATGATGTCACGCGTCAAGCCATTGCCAATGCCGTCGGGCGAACGCTGGTGCTGCATGAAGAAGCGCTGGCAACGCTCAAGGAGCGCTTCGCCCGCTTTGGCACCCAAATGACCGAAAACAATCTCCAGCAGGTCTATATCCCCGAAGGCGCATTGTTGATCCCGAACCCCGTTGGGACTGCGCCCGGCTTTATTGTCGAGACCGCCACTTGTGCAATCATTGCGTTGCCAGGCGTGCCGCGCGAAATGAAACATCTGATGACCGAGACGGTGTTGCCCTATCTGCGAGCTCGCGCTGGCCATAGCGGCATCATCCGGCGGCGTGTCCTGCGCACGATCGGCATCGGTGAGAGTTTGATCGATGCCACCTTAGGGGAGCTTTTACACGCAGACAACCCCACTGTTGGCTTAGCCGCCCACACGGGTCAGGTTGATGTGCGCATTACCGCCCGCGCTGTCTCGGCTGAGGCTGCAGAAGCGATGTTAGACGCGCTCGAGGCGGAAATACGCAACCGCATTGGGCACACCATCTATAGCACCACTCCAGGAGAACGCTACGAGACGGTACTCGTGCGCGCGCTGCAAGCCCAAGGCGCCACCATTGCCCTGATCGAGACCAATACCCGCGGCACCTTGGCGGAGCGCTTGCATAATGCGCTTGCCGAGTTTGCGCCCTTGGCGGGTAATTGGGTGGTCGACCGCGACGAACTCCCGCCTCCGCTGGCGACTGCGTTGCTGGATGCTGGTGAACCAGAACGTTGCGTCCAAACGATTGCGGAGCTGCTGCGCCAAGAAACAGGGGCCACCTATAGCTTGGCGCTGGTCGGTACATCCGGCGCCGATGAGGGGATTTACGGTAAACAGAGTGGCGAAACCTGGCTTGCCCTGGCCAGTAATGAGGGTGTTGTCACCCATCACTTGCACTTGGGTGGGCAAGATGAGTATACGCTTGTGCGGATTGGGAATCAGGCGCTGAGCTTGTTGCAGCGGGTCCTGAGCCCGGTTTTGTGATAATCAATAGCTATTATTGTGTCGAGCGAGTGGTTACTGCCAATTGTAGACAAAGTTAATGATCTAAAACAGTTGCCGCGCACTGGCTGGTTACTGGCAGGCATCGCCGCGCCTGAATCAGTAGCCGACCATTGTTTCGCCACCGCCTGGATCGCCCTGCTCTTGACTGAGACAATCAATGCCGACTGGGCCGGACAGGGGCTCGCACAGCCGCTCTCGGGGGAACGAGTGCTGCGCATCGCGCTGGTGCATGATCTGGCTGAGAGTGTCTTAACTGATCTGCCCAAACGCAGCAGCGAAGTATTAGGCAGGGATGTGAAACACCAAGCAGAAGAACGGGCCTTGAGCCAACTTTTGGCTGAAGCCCCGCAACGAGCGGCAACCATGGCCCTCTGGGCAGAGTATGACGCCAATACGACGCCCGAAGCCCAGCTTGTCCATGATGCAGACAAGCTTGAGATGGTCCATCAGGCCTTGCGTTACGAGCAACGGGGCCATCGCAATCTCCAGGAATTTTGGCACGGCCATCACTGGCATTTTCCCGCAAGTGCCGCTCTGTTTGACCAACTTTTTCGTCAACGTGTTGCCTCCCCCGTTGGAGGTATGGAATCTAGGCAAGGTTGAGCAGGTGGCCTTGATGCGACGGACAAACCAGGTTTGGGTGTTGTTAAGTATCGCGTTGTTGTTACTGTTTGGTTTGAGTGCTTGTGGTGATGACGAGCCGCCACCATCTGTAGCGAATGCCGCCGTTGTTGCGGATACGTCGACCCCGCTGCCTGCTACTGCAACGGCTACCCCAGTTCCCACAATCACCCCTACGCCGGATACTCGCCCGCCGTTAGAGCGGACGATCAATATTTTACTCTTGGGGAGTGACCGCCGTGGCAATGCGCCGAATTGGCGCACCGATGTGATGATGATCGTCGCAGTGGATCTGGCCCAACAACGCGTTGGGGTGATTTCGATCCCGCGTGATACCTTCATGGAAGAAATCCCCAACCATTCGCCGAACCGGATCAACGTGGTGGATTATCTCGGCGAACAAGATGAGCCCGATGGCGGTGGCCCCAAATTGTTGAGTCAGTTGATCCAGAAGCATATGGGCATCCGGATCGACTATTACCTGCGCTTTGGTTTTCAATCCTTTAGCGACGTTATCGATGCCATTGGTGGCATTGAAGTCGATGTTGAGTGCCGCTATGCCGACAGTGTGGCGCGTCTCTATCTCGAGCCAGGGCACCATTTGATGGATGGGCAATTGGCGCTCAAATATGTACGCAGCCGCTATACCACAAGCGATCTGGATCGCGCCCGGCGTCAACAACAAGTGATCTGGGCCGTGCGCCAAACTATCGTGGAGCGGAACCTGCTGCCGCGCATTCCCGCACTCTACACGGCCGTTGCCGATTCAGTCCAGACCGATATTGATTTGCTGACTGCAGTCCGCCTCATTCGCTTTGCATTGGCTTTAGAAGCCGAACATGTGCATAGCGTGGTGTTAGCTCCGCCCGACCTCTTGCAGCCGAGTTGGCGATTGGGCATGTCGGTTTTTGTGGCCGATTGGTCGGCGATTAACCATGCTGTACAACGTATTTTTGAACGTCCCCCAATGACCGCGGCTGAAATGTCGGGGGCTGCGGGACCAGGTGGGGCAGCCCGCACTTGCTCTTGAACGCGTCCTGGCTTGTATGTCGAGGATACGTTCTGTGAACTGGTTGCGGTGTCTGACGCTAAGCTGATTCAAGAGCTTAGCGCAGCAGGTATGAATGGAATCTTATTTCGAGGAGTTATCGTCATGGTCTGGTTGCGCACAATTACCGCGCTTGTGCTATTTTCAGTAATTTTTGCACCGGTGGCCCCCTTATTTGCTGCAGAGGTGGTCCCTGTTCCGCCTTTTGCCCCCCATTTTCTAAATCCGCCGCGCCGCCCGCAAGAGGTTACACCACTGCCAGTTCCTGCCGCGGGCGTACCGAATATTCAGCCCAGCGTAGAGACGCCCATGGGGCCGGCCTTTAATTGGAGTTCCACCGAAAATTATCTGATTCTCGGCACGGATCGCCGCGCTGGTGGCGGTGGCTGGCGCACTGACACGGTGATGATTTTGGGGCTGGATCGCGAGCTAAATCGGGCCGCGGTCTTTAGCATCCCGCGTGATCTCTATGTGCAGATCCCCGAGTATGGTTGGGGGCGCATCAACCAGGTCGATTATTTGGGTGAACAGCGCAATGGATTTGGCGGCGGCCCTCAGTTGATGTCCCAGGTTTTGAGCAGTACGCTCGGCATCAGCACAGGTCACTGGGTACGTTTGCAGATGGATGGCTTTGTGGACATCGTCGATGCGGTCGGGGGAGTCACCGTTCATCTAGATTGCCCCTTCTTCGAGCCGATCCTCAATGCTTCGACCAATGCGTGGGACTATTTCGTGTTGCCGGCGGGGGATGTCAAGCTCGATGGTGAGTCAGCCTATTGGTTCGTGCGGCTGCGCTATCGTGAAAGCGATATCGGTCGCGGGCGACGACAGCGGCAATTTCTCTGGGCCTTGCGCGACCAGCTCCTTAATACCAATTTGGTGACGCGCTTGCCCGAACTGTGGAATGCCTTTCAGAACTTTATCTCTAGTGACATGAGTTTGCCGCAGTTGCTCGAATTGGCGAATTATGGCCTCTCGTTGGACGCTGCGAATGTGCGAGCGGCCGGTTTGACGCTGAATGATCTCCAGAATTACACGACCCCGGAAGGCGCGGCCGTTTTGCGGATTGCGGATCCGGTTCGGGTACGCAGTATTGTTGAAGGCATCTGGTCGGCGCCGGCCATGATCGATACCAACCGGCAGGATAGTACCCGTTGCACGCCGCTACCCCCAGGGGTCACAATAGATCTGCCAGCTGAGCCTGTAGAAGCCGATGAGCCGGCATTGGCGGCCAGCGAGAATACGGATACAGCGCCCTAATAGGGTTTCTCTCAGTAGCTGGGTTCTACGTTCAGTCCGTTCGTGGGCGCAGAACCCAGATTAGGCTTGCGCATAGCAAGAGCAGGCCGATATTGGTGAGGTAGAATCCCCAACTGGGTTGTACCGAGTGGCCGTATAGGGGGGCGAGTTCTGGTAGGATACGCAGAAAGTTGCGGGTGGGATACCAAAGTGCGGCAATAGTGAGCAGGCCGTTGATCAACACAATGAGCCGAGCGGGGAGTAGTGCAAGGAACGGGCTAACTGCAGCACTCGCTAGACAGATCAGCAGCCAGCTGGTTTGTTGTTGAAATTCGGCAGTTATCATCCGTGCCGGTGTCCAGGCTGGTGGCAACAGGTTGAGCGTAGCAATCAAGGCACCGCCCAACGCGATGATTCTGTAGGGCCAGCGATCGCGACCGCCAAAACGAAAAGCTGCCAAACTGAGGCTGAGGCTGACTGTCAGCAGCGGGAGATAATATCCTTCGCGCCACAAGCGCAATTCATTGCCACGAATGGCGGGCAAAAACTTTACATATTCACCCAAATCCACGCCGGTGATGACCAGCCCCGCTACCGCATGATTCACCCACGGCCCCCAATAGCCGATCAGCGTGATCAGCCCAGCCAGTATGATCAGCCACTTGTCCATCGTACGTTATCCTGCGCTCGGGGTTGAATGGCGGCGGGCGAGCCGGGCGGCTTGACGAGCTTCACCCTCAGCAAAGCGGCGACGCTCCTCATCTGTTTCCAACGCCAACCGCGGAACGGCCACTGGGCGGCGATCAGCCCCTAAGGCTACGTAGACAAAATAGGCGCTATTCGTGTGCGTACGCGTCCCTTGCAGTAGATCTTCGGCTTCGACGCGCAACTCTACTTCAATGCTAGTTCGGCCCACCCAAGTAATTCGCCCATGCACCAACAACACACGTCCGAGCAGCACCGGCTGGTG
>CAZMRA010000044.1:7109-23665 GCA_964568485.1 uncultured Caldilineaceae bacterium
GAAAGGTGACGCTGTCCACCGTGACGGTCACGGCAGGCCAGCGCGCATGACGGCTGGCGATGATACCGCCACATTCATCGCATAATTTGAGGATCACGCCGCCGTGTACATTGCCGTGACTGTTGGAATGTTCTGGCTGCATGAACTGCGTTAAGGTCAGCGCAGTTTCGCTCACCGTTCGATATTCTACTGGATTTTGCTCCATAATTCCTCGCAAAATGGTTGCTACGGTGCTCTATGTCTATGTCGTTGCTCAAGGCAAGAGCAGTTGATAGGCAGCTAATAACTGGCGAGCACTGCGCTCCCAGGTGAATTGAGCCGCGTGAGCCAGCCCGGCTTGGCGTAGATTATCCCGCAATCCGGCATCTTGGGCGAGCTGCAAAATACCCGCGGCTATGCTCTCAACATCTTCGGCTTGGACATAGATTGCACCCGGCCCACCGGCTTCGGGTAGGCACGAATTATCAGCCGTCAGTACCGGTGTGCCGCAGGCCAGCGCCTCGACGATCGGAATGGCAAATCCTTCGTACAGTGCTGGGTGGGCAAAAAATTCAGCCCCACTGTAGAGCGCGGGCAGGTCTTCATCCGCCGCAAAGCCAATGAAATGGACTTTTTCTGTCAAACCCAGGGTTTGCACCTTGGCGAAGATTTCTTCATAGAGCCAGCCTTTGCCACCGCCAATCACTAAGTGATGGGGCAATGAAGCTACTTGATGGGCCTGGTAGAAGGCTTCGATCAACCGAGCGTAATTTTTGCGTGGCTGCAAGGTGCTCAACGCAAAGATGTAGGGGTGTTCGCCGATGCCATATTTGCGCCGCACTGTCGCCAATTGCTCGGGATCGGTCACTGGCCGGAAGTGGTTATGATCCACCGCTCCTTGCACGACGCTGATCCGCTCTGGTGGAATGGCCCACTGCTCTTGCAGATCCTTGGCAGTGTGGTGGCTGTCAGCCATGATGTGATTAGCGCGGCGCACACTGCGTGGCACCACCACATTCAGATAGCGATGCAAACTAGGCATCGATGCTTCCGGGTAGAAGAGAAAGGCGAGATCGTGGACGGTGACGGCCGTCTGGCGAGCCCGATTCGGGGCAAGCACAAAATCACTGGCATGGAAGAGCGCCAGATCGCCTCCGACATACCATTCAATCGGCGGCCAAGGAAGGTTGAGACGATGCCAAATGCGCACTAAGTTGCGTTCGCTAATGGCGGTTGCGTGTAGAGGAAGCGGGGCGTTGGCTTGTTCGGCAGGGGTAACAGGTCCAGCTACAAAAAGGCGGAGATCATACCCGGGGTTGAGTGCAATGAGTGCCTGCACTTGTCCCCGGATGATCCGTCCAATGCCTGCTCGTTGGCGAATCGCCGGCGTATAGTCGATGGCAATCCGCGTCATGGTTTTGGCCTACGACTCCTGAACTGTACGTTGGCGACGGTCAAGAATGGTTCCGCGAGAGACCTCGGTAGGTCCACAAACGGTTGGCCGTAAAGTTCCAGAAGAGGACAACCCCAATCGCCAAGGCGAGGGCAAAATTGTAACTGAGCGCATGAGCCAAGCGCTCTTGGCTGATCAATTGCATCCAGAATGGCTCGAGTGCGCGGTGGACAATCACGAAAACCAACTGGTTGACCATCAAGCCGATGACGCTGACGATAGCAAACTGAATGAGCTGACGGCCAGCATGACGGGTCTGACTTTCAGGGAAAGTCCAGCGCCGATTCAGCATAAAGTTTTGGATCACCGCGGCAGAGAACCCGAAGGGATTGGCGGCTTGTTCGCTGAGGCCCACAAATTGAACCAAAATATTCAGAATGAGAAAATGGGTAACTGCCCCTGCCGCGCCAACGGCGGCAAATTTGATGAAGCGTTTCACTTCAACGCGGTTGGAACGGGCAAAAGCCAACGTATTTGTGATCAATGCTGACCTCGGTTATTGCTAAGGAACCCACTGGCTTGGATGCTGACCAGCCAGAGAGCCACATGAATCTGAATACCCTGTACGAACAGATTATCAAAAAAGTTGTGCAGGCTCAAATGCAACAGAACGCCGATTACACCAATAATGAGTGCTGCAAACCAACGTGCTTTCTGCTGGTGGGCCCGATACAACTGTTGCGCGAGCCAACCAATGATAATCAGCCAGCACAGGCAGAACGCTATCAAACCAATGAGCCCACTTTCGCCCAGAACATTGAGATAGATGTTGTGGGCGTGGCCGAGTGCTTCTTGCCAGCGCGGCAAATGGACTTCCGGATAGACCACGGCATAATTGCCTGGCCCAACCCCCAGCCATGGCGAGCGTTCCCACATTCGGATGGCAGCCACCCAATGGGCCACTCGCTCGATGATCGAAAAATTCTCATCGGTGACCGGTTGATTGAGCACATCCCCCAAGCCGAAGAAGGCGGGCAACCCCATCAAGCGCTGGCTTATGCTGGGCGGGATGAGTTGTGGGGTGAAGGTGCCGATTAAGCCACCAATCAAGCCCACCAATCCAGCTGCGATCCCTGCAATCAATGCCCGACGGCTGCGTAAAAAGATCACCGCTGCACAACCAACGGCTGCCCCTAGCCAACCCCCGCGGCTCCAGCTAGCGAGCATCCCAGCGCTGATCAACCCGGTCGCCGCTAGCGTGTACCCCAACCAAATGCTGGCAGTCCGCCCTGGCTGTCGCCATAATTCGCCGATGGCCCAGAGCAATAAACTCAACGCTACCGGTAAGGTCACCCCTAAGTACCCAGCAAAGGGATTGGGCTGACCAAAGCTGCCACTGGCCCGCATAAAGCCACCCAGAATGATAAACCAATCTGGGCCAATACGGAAGACAAATTGGTAAACTCCAAGGAGGGCTTGACCGACCGCGCCGAGGATGAGCGTAGCTACCAGCCACTTTGCTCTCGGGGGCGTCAGCATGGTCGGCACTACCAAAAGCACAAGCGCAACCTGCCCCCATTTTATCATTTCCAGCAGTGCTTCACCTAAATCTACCGCTTGTAATGTCGAGAGATAGAACGCGGCTAACAGGGTGAGTACTCCCCAGAGTGGGGGACTGGATTGGATGCACAATGAGCGGCGGCGTACGCCATCACAAAACCACAGGGCTAAGCCGCTGGCCAATAGCAGATCGGCCAGACTGATGGGACCTTGTTTGATGCTGCTGGCAACGGGCAAGCTGGCGGCGAGCAACGGCCAGATCAACCAGGGCCAGCGCAGCAGCAGTCCCACACCGAGCAGGCCGCCTCCGCTGAGGACCAGCAGTGGCAACGGTGCAAAGGCCAGCCACCAAGCAAGCACCAATCCAATACTAGCTAAAGCAAGTGTTTGTAGCGGGGGCTCACGGTACCATTCTCGCCAGAACATAGTGCTAACCTTAACATGATCAGAAGCATCTCAGCAAGTGAATATGCCGTCCATAATGCGGATGCGTTTATCCAGAAACGAGCTCACTACATCGCACGCTCCAGTTGAGCTTGCGTGAATCTATGGACGATGAGGGTTGCTGGCAAGATTGTAAGCAAAAAGGCGCATCTTTTGTGATAAAGTCACGTCTATCCCCGAAACACATATTCGTTAATTTCTGGCCTGAAATTCTGAGCCACGCTTAGCGGAAAGAGTGAGCTGCCGGCGCTGCACCTAGCCGAAAAGATTGAGATACTTCTAAATTTTATCCTATAAACCAGAGGTGGCGCAGCGTTTTGGAATAGAAGTAAAGCTCACTAGTTCAAGGGGGAACTATGTCGAATTTAGTCGGTCGTTTACCCAAGGTATGGTGGATTGTTGTCGTGTTGGTGAGTGGATTGGCCGGATCAATTGCACTTGCGGCACGAACACCGAATGAGCCGCCTGCCTTTCAATTTGGCCCTCGTCTCTATTTGTTGATGAGCGCCGCTGAGGATATTCCCGCACAGCTGCCCCCAACGACTGTGCTGCATGCGCATTTGCACATGGCGATGGGTGACCATTATGTCAATCGGTATGTTGCTAGTGGGGGTGAGGCAGACCAAGCTGCCATGGCCGCCAGTGGCTTGACGGTGCGCTTGCTCGACGCCGATACGAGCAACAAAGTCTACTATTTTGTCGACGCCACCAACCCCAGTGCCAAGTTGTTAGCCGCTGAGTTTGGCGAGATTCTCCACGCGGATTCAACCGTCTTATTGCTAGCGCTTGATCCAGCCGGCCAGCAAGCAATGCTCGAGGCCTTGCTCGCCGGTGGTGTCTCCGTATCGGCACTCACCGCAGAGCCATTAACGTTGCAGCCTGAGACAATTTTTGCGGCCAGCGCTGAGTTGATAGCGCGCGCCGCGGATAGTGATCCGGTAATTGCCGGACTTTTGCCGTCGATTACTGAAGGTAGGTTAAGCCAGTTGATCAGCGAGTTGAGCGGCGGTCAATCGGTGGTGATCGACAATGAGCAGACCACCATCCGGACGCGCTATACCCTAGCAACCCAAATTAGCCTGAGTGAGCGTTATTTGCATCAAGCCTATCGTAATTTGGGCTTGAACCCGACCTATCACGAGTGGCGTTACGGCAATTATGCCGGGCGTAATGTGGTGGCTGAATTGCGTGGCAAGACCCACCCCGAACGAGTTTGGATCCTTGGTGGGCACTTTGATTCGATCTCGGAAAGCCCCTATGCCAACTCTCCTGGCGCGGATGATAATGCCACAGGCACCGCCGCTGTCTTGTTGATTGCCGAAATTCTGCGGAATTATGAGTTTGAAGATACGATTCGCTTTGTGCATTTTTCGGGTGAGGAGCAAGGCCAGTGGGGCAGCAAGCATTATGTGAGTGACTTGGCTCAGGCTGGAGTCGAGGTTATGGGCTTTCTGAACCTGGATATGATCGGCTACGACGGCAATGGCGACCGCCGCCTTGAACTGCATACTGGGATGAGTACCGGCTCGATTGGCTTGGGTGATGTTTTTGCCCAAAATAACATCGATTATGGGCAAGAGTTGGCGATTGAAAAGAAGACCACCAGCGCCAGCCGCTTTTCCGATCATTCGCCTTTTTGGGATAAAGGCTACCCCGCGGTGCTGGTCATTGAGGACTTTTTTGATACCGCTGCCACAGGAGATCGCGACCGCAATCCGCAGTACCACCGAACGGGCGATCAGCTTTCCTTGGTCAATCTGAATTATGTTGCCCGCACCACGCGGGTGGCACTGGCGAGCATCGCTGAACTGGCGAACTTGCTCGGTGAAGTGGATCCAAACGCAACTGCTACCCCGACCATTGCACCCAGCCCGACTTTGACTGTTACACCGGTGGTTCCGGGTTGCCAGGAATTGGTACGCAATGGTGATTTTGAGGAGAATCTGGGCTGGCAATTTGGGAGCACGCCCTACTCCGCCCGATACACCACCTCACAACAAACGAACGGCGAGCGAGGCTTGCAACTCGGCTTGCCTTCTGGGATTGCCAATCGCCATGCACATTCGTCAGCCTTCCAGTCGGTCACGATTCCAGCAGAGGCAACCAATGTGACGCTCCGATATTGGTCATATCTCGGTGGCACCAGTGACAGTGTGGATTACCATGAGACACTCTTGCTAGATCCTGGTTACAATTTCCTGGCCAACCTCCATCGCGAGTTTACGCTGTCCAAACCGGGCGAATGGCAACAACAAGAGTTCGATCTTTCGGCCTTCAAGGGGAAAACCGTGGTGCTCTATTTTAATGTCTATAACAATGGAGCGGGCGGGCAACAATGGCGGTATATCGACCAAGTAGAATTGGTGACATGTACGCCCGTGCCGGCTACCGAGACGGCAACGCCGACGTCCACCCTTTTGGCTACTGAGACACCAACGGTTGTGCCTACTGCTACTGCAACGTCGACTGCCACCGCAACCGAGCCAGCCCAGCCCGTCGATACGCCCACCGTAACCACTACGCCAACCTTGGCTCCGACCGCCCCACCTGAATGGCTGGATCTCTTCTTGCCACTCATTTCATTCGATCAGGAACAGTAGTGCGCTTGTGGGGGAGATAGGAGCTGGCATCATTCCAGCTCCTATCTCCCCTGTTGATCACCTAGCCTTTAATGATGGGCAGATAAAGCTGCTGGTCAAGCGGTGCGGCGATAGGTGGTTGCGGAGTAGGTTCCTCTTCGTTCGGTTCTTCCTCATTCGGTGATTCTTCAACGGGTTCATCAACCCAGTACTCATAGCCGGTCTCGTCGGTGATCAGCGGCAACTCGCTGGTGGCGATAATGACTTGGCCTTCGAACTTGTGGAAGAACGAGCTGGCTGGTTCGATGCGGCCAGCAAAGCGGATGGTGTCGGCGGTGCCTTCGCCAGCCTGGTCAGTCCACTCATCACCAGTGATATCGACGGTGAAGGCGTCGTTACCGAGGATACCAAAGGTGACGGTATCGTTGCCCAGCCCAGCGGCAAAACGTTTCACAAAGCGAGAGTCACCAGTGTCGCTTCGCCAGTTTGCGTGCAAGCTGAGGTTGATCTGGTCGTTGCCGGGACCACCTTGCAGATCGGCTACACCGTCGGGGTCGAGGAGCGTGTCGTTGCCCTCACCACCAAGCAGCACATCGAAGTCGCCAGTGCCGCCGTTGAGCACATCGTTGTGGTTGCCGCCATCCAGGTGGTCGGTGCCCAGCTCGCCATAGATCAAGTCATTGCCCTCGCCCCCGCAGATCACATCATCGCCTGCTTTGCCGTTGAGGATGTCGTTGCCGCCCAAGCCGAGGATCAAGTCGTTACCGACCCCACCGGTGAGGTTATCCTGTAGCTCGGTCCCCACCAGGATGTTCCCCTCCCAGCCGCGGGCTTGGTACTCACCTTCGTACAAGTAAACCTGATAGCCGCCACACTCGCCGATCCATTCACCAACTGGAGCCGCATTGATGATCCAGGTGTGGCTGGCTGGGGTTGAATCCACATTTCCAGCGCCATCGATGGCCCGCACCCGGAAGGTGTATTCACCATTGACAAGACCGCTGTAGTCCTGTGGGCTGGTACAGCTCGTGAAGTCATCCGTATTCAACTGACATTCAAAGGTCAGCGCCTCGGCCGCGGTCACATCATCCGAGCCACTGAAGGTAAATCTGGCCTCGCTGCTATCACTCGGATTGTCTGGCACGGTATCGAGAACGGTGTCCGGTTCCATGGTGTCGGGTAAGGGGATAACGGTAACGACTGTCGAACCTGTTGCCATGCCACCATCGTCATCCTTAACTTGAACGGTGACAGTGAACGCCCCAATGCTGGTAAAGGGGCAACTAGTAGTTGGCTCGGCCTGAGATGTGACCTCGAACACGCCATCGTTGTCACAATCGAACTCGTAGCTTAAGGGGTCTACGTCTCCAGCTGGGTCGCTGGCCGTAACTGTAATTTGCGTGCTGCTATCGATCAGGATCGGCCCGTCGTTGCGCACCTCTGCAATCATCGGATCGCTATTGTTGACCGTGATCTGCGCGCTGCTCGTGCTGCTCAAGCCCCCGTCGTCGATCACGCGCAACCCGACCGTCACCGTGATTGGCCCATCTAAGGCCGCTGCCGAGAAGGTTGGCGTCATACCGCTGGCGTCGGTGTACTGGCCATCGTTGTCAAAGTCCCACTCGTAGGTCAGCGTGGTAATCTCTTGTTCAGTGTCGGTTGTAGCGGACGCATCGAGCGTGATGCTGCTCCCTTCCCCTGCGGCATAGGGACCACCGGCGTTTGCGATTGGTGCACTGTTGGATCCGGTTTCGCTGGTGCTCCAAGTATAGCTGGCTGGTGTTGAGTCCACATTCCCGGCTTGATCAACTGCGCGCACGCGGAACGTATAAGTGTAGGTGCTTGTAGCCAAGTTGGTGAATTCGTGTGGGCTTGTACAGGCGGTAAAGGTACTCAGATTCAAGCTGCATTCAAAGCCTGCGACACCGGAGAGGGCATCGCTGCCGCTGAAGCTAAAGCTGGCAGTTCGGTTATCGGCATCAACCGTCATCCCCGCTAAGGTGGTCTCCGGCTGGCTGAGGTCGATCCGCACTGGGCCGAAGCTGGCAGTGGAGATCTTGCCCGTATCGATCCCGCTTGCCCGCACAGAAACTGCTGGATGGATCCCTTCTGTATCGAACAAGAACTCAAAGCGGCAGATATGGTCATTGGTGCCGTCAGCCGCGCGGTAGACCCAGGCCATGGTTGGGTTGGGTGTTGAACTACAACTCAGGCGGGAGTAGTTGCGCATGAGGAAAGTCGTCATCAGTAACTCATTGCGCCAAGTGTCGGTAATATAACCACCAGTGTCGATGGTGATCTCTGGTGGCCGAGTTCCCAAGACCTCCAATTGAAACTCCTGTTGGGCGACGATCTCATCATTGTGCCAGGCATAAAAACGTAGCGGATAAATGCCCATTGTCCGGTAGACCGGTACCCCGCCCAGGGTTCCGGTCCCATCGCCGTTGTCTACAAAGGTGACGCCTTCGGGTAGCCTACCCTCCATGGTGAGTTGAACTCGGGGCGTACCGATGACACGTATCTGAAACGGCATCTCTTTTGATTCGTCAAGCATGGCGTGATTGCGGAGGCTGATGAACTGATAGGTGTTGTTCACTGTGAGCGTCAGATCTTGCTGTACCAGCACCGCCTGGGAGCTTGGATCGACAATCGTCACTTGCAAGGGGTAAACGCCTTCACTCCCGACCGCTGGTGTACCACCAATCAACGCTTCGCCGGTAGTATAATTCACGAAGAAGAGTCCCTCCGGTAGTGTGCCCGACAGACGAATATCGCTAGGGCGTGGGAAACCTGATGTGGTAATCATAAATCCATCGTTCTTTTCGGCCACGAATGTCGCCTGTGACGGGCTAGTAAAGCCAAGCTCGGCGTTGATCGTCAGCACAAAGTCTTGCAGCGCTGGTGGGGTGGTACTATTGTGCGCACGCACGGTGAAAGCATAGGATCCCCCAGCACTGGCCTCCGGTTTCCCCGTGAGTGTGGCCGTTCCATCTCCCAGATTGGTTAGCATGACCCCTGGTGGCAAGGTGCCTTGGATGATCTCGAAGCTTGGCGGAGGCGAGCCTGTAGCGGCGAAGGTGAAGGTGTTATCAAGCTCGGCTGCAAAGGTGGCTAATTCCTCGCTGGTGATGAGCGGAGGGCTGGTATAAATATATTTCGTATCGCTAAGCCCATCCCGGTCAAATAGTTTGACACTAATGCGATTGCCGACCAAGCTGCCGTACATCAAGTTCTTGTCTATGCGGAAGTTGCGTTGCTGCTCTGGAAGGGTGGCCCATCCGGAGACGCCCTGCCCATCTCCCCAATCCACTTCAAGGGAATGCTGCTCTAGGTCCATGTCAGTAAAGACCCCTTCCACATAAACCCGGCCTGTTTCGGGATCTCGACCCAAAGTGAGAAAGGTGATCGTGGGTGGCGAAGGCACAATGGTGATCGGGTCACTCTCTTCACTGACACCTACGCCACCATCTTTATCGTTAACCTCGATAGTCACCCTGTACTCACCCTTGCGGATGTAACGGTGGCGGACAGTGCAGGTGTTTCCACTGATGGTGCCGGGGACTAGCTCGTTGCTGTCACCAAAGTGGGCCGCACAAGTGTAGGGAGCATCATCAACTACATCGGTAAAGGTGG
Organism: uncultured Caldilineaceae bacterium; assembly: GCA_964568485.1. GTDB lineage: Bacteria > Chloroflexota > Anaerolineae > Caldilineales > Caldilineaceae > CFX5. Next base: position 16,698 of record CAZMRA010000044.1, read on the forward strand.
TTACCGCGGTTACTTCTTGTCCTTCCTGGATGTCACCTTGGGGAGTAATGGTTGGCTTTTGCACTTGGGGGGCAACATTGTTGACCATCAACGTGCGGTGTGTGATTGCGGCCAACTGCGGGGGTTGGTTGGGATTTACCAGTTCCAGGCGCTCTAACTGGAGTTCGATCGGGCCACTTTGGGTGAAGGTGCGTTCCACATAGTCGCTGACGGTCCGGGTGGTGTCAGGTGGGAAGGTCCAAGCGAAGATAGAAGGGTAGACCGGTTGCCCCACAACGACAATGGGATTATGGTGGCCAGAGAAAATCACTGTTTCGCCTTCGTTGAGCGCCCCAAAGATCAGCATTTGGGCTTCCGGTAGTACTGGCGGCGGAAGGATCATTTCAGCAGCAATGATGCTGCCGTCATGGGTCTTGTAATTGATTAGATTTCCCCCAAAGGGCATGACATCGGCACCCGCACGGGTGTGGATAAATTGATCGCCAGCGCGCCAAGCGACCCAGCCTTCGTCAGTGGGGTTCACATATTCAATTTTGAGGGTCAAACGACGGTGCACCACGCCATTGCTGTCCGTATATTGGTCGGTGAACCAACCATCAGTGAGCCAAGCAGTATGGTTACGACCCAACCAATCTTGGTAATGCAAAAAGCGGCCATCACCCGGTTGCGTGGTTGGGCTGCCAGTTGCCGTAAAGTAACGGAAGTCCACTTCAGCTGATTCGGGGCCGGGGAGGGCGGCATTCGCGGGATAGTCGGGCATGGTCATCAACATGAAGACCGCGTAGAGTTCACGAACTCCTTCTTCGGTCGTGATCATTTGCTGAAGATTGGGGGTCGTGTTGCGCGCGGTGTTGACCGCCTCTTGGAGTTTAACAGGAATTTGGGCATTTTCGGCCACTTCTATGCCTTCAAAAACTGCGGTAATAATAGTCCCAATGATCATGGTAACTACGAACCCAATGGTTGTTGCACCGCGCACAACTGCAGTCCCAATCTTGGGAAAATTTGCCGCGAGCTCACTGTTAGCGGCGATTTTATCCAAAATTCTTGGAAAGTATGGATAGATCCCTTTGATGATTGGGTGGTGAGCGCCCAACATGCTGCCTATAACACTGCCGACTAATGTTCCGCCAGAAACACCCGTGACAAAGGCATAGGCTTTGATCGCCTCGACGGCTTGGACTGTTGCCCCGGTAGCCTCGATCAAGGCTGTGTTGGTTTCAAATTCGCTATACTGGTATGCTAGTCCATAGGCTTGAAACTCTTCGAACGAAGGCGGTTTCGGGCCGCCATAATATATGGTCGCGAAGGCACTACACATCTCTGTGGGAGAAAACCCAGCCGGCGACTGATAAGAACAAGGGTCGCGCTCCCAACGGTTGTACTCATTGAGGGCCATCTCGGCTGCGGCAACCCGCCGCTGTTTGACTGCATCGGCAAACCACGAGCGAACCATGCTCTCAAAGACGGAGTTACTGACATCCTGCGCAGGATTGTGAATCATGCCCAAGATGCGGTCAAAGAGGGCCGCACGGATGAGATTGCGCTCCCAAGTCACGAGGCGTTCAGCATCAGATGGAGGTAATCCATGCCGTTCAAGTAGTTGACTGATAGCGTTGGCCTCTAAAATGTCGGCCACTATATCGGGAAAGACACAATTCTGGAAAATATATTGTGGCCCTGTGCGCGTACAATCTTGCTGTAATGGCGCCTGTGTCACCGTAGCTTGCACAATTGCTGGTTGCAGCCAGGTTCCTACGACCAAAGACCAAACTAATGCCCAGCGGACAAGTGCCGAAAAGCGATGTGGATGTCTGCGTTGCCTATGCATATAGTTTCTCCGGTATTGGCACACTTCCCATGTATTTATTTTTCTGGTTAATTGCACTACATTATTGATTAGCTCTCTGGTAGCTCCGGTGGACTCGCACTGGCTGTGGTTACTTGTTCCTCAAGAAAGTGAAAAAAGCTGGCTAGATTGGCAAAGCGCAGGGTCTCCCCGCTTTGAATCGACTGTGCCGATGCGCGCCATGGCCCGTCAGGGCTGCTTTGCCAAATGCGGATCAAATAGGAAAAATGGCGTCGAGGTATAAAATTCCCACTGGGTGTTAACAGCAACATATTCATATAACATTCCTAATCCTGCAGCGCAGTGCTAAAAAGATGATTCGACAGTTCTACAATAACAAGCTAGCGTTAGATTTTGCCTTTTTATCGTTAGAGAAAAGGCGAATAGCGTTAGAAAAAACGAAAACAGCGTTAGATTTTCGCGCTTGAATATTATTTTGCGGGATGAGTGGGGCAGGTGTCTCAGAATCGGCAATTTTTATAGAGAATCGAGTTTGCATTTTCCAAAATAATGAAAGATAACAACTGGTGCAAGCATTAAGCTTTACTTTGCTCGGTGAGTTGCAGATAGAGCGGAATGGGGAACTCTTAACGGCTTTTACCACCGACAAGGCGCGGGCATTGCTGATCTATCTGACGCTAGAGCGACAACCCCATAGTCGCAGCGCACTGGCCCGTTTGTTGTGGCCGGGTTACAGCGAACAGAGCGCTCGTAATAATCTGCGGCAAACCCTATTTGAGTTGCGTCAAGTCTTACGCAGTGAGGAGGCGGATTCGCCCTGGTTGCTTAGCTCACGCTTGACCCTTCAGCTGAACCCCCGGATGCCAGTAACGGTCGATGTGCAGCAATTCACCTCGCTGATCGAGGCTTGTGCCGTACATGACCACGATCAGCTAGAACGCTGCACCGTCTGTCTAGAACGGTTACAACAAGCGGCTGACCTCTATCGCGGTGATTTCTTGGCTCATTTCATTGTGGATGACAGCGCTGAATTTGAGGAGTGGCGCTGCATTTTGCAGGAACAATTGCACCTCCAGGCGGTGGATCTGTTCGAGACGCTGGCCAATGCTGCTGAACTCGCTAGAGACACACTGCGCACCCAGCAATACATCGAAGCGCAATTGCAGCTAGAACCATGGCTAGAAAGCGCACATCGGCGCATGATGCAGCTTTGGATGCGCCAAGGACAGCGCGGATCCGCCATCGCCCAATATCACCGTCTTCGCCAAATTTTAGAAGCGGAATTAGGCGTTGAGCCTGAACCACGCACCGTAGAGCTCTATGAGCAGATCCGCATGGGCACCTGGGGCCAGGATAAACCCGGGGCGGGCAACCCGAGCATAGCACCAGCCGCGGAGCAAATCCCTGCTGACAATCCAGCATCGCCCCGTGCAGATACCCAGTTCGCCTCCCTCCAAACCTCATCACCGCTCTCGTTTGTCGCGCGCGAATACGAAGTTGAACGATTACAAACTTTTTTGACTCGCGCGCTGGCGGGTCAGGGTCAAATTGTCTTGGTGCAGGGTGAGGCAGGAAGTGGCAAAACGACCTTGCTGCGTGCGTTTGCCCAACAGGCGCAAGCTGCCTATCCGGATCTGATTGTGGCGGAAAGCGTGTGTAATGCCTATACCGGCGCTGGCGATCCCTATCTGCTCTTCCGCGAGCTGGCCAATTTGTTGAGTGGTGGTCTGGATGCCGGTGATCGCGACGGCTTTGGGGCCGAAGAGCAAGCTCGCCGTCTGCGCACCTTTGGGCCAATCGTGGTGCCAACTCTGGTCGAACACAGCCCCCTCTTGTTGGATCACTTTGTGCCGAGTGCTACGCTGTTGGCATACGCCGAGACCTTTGCCAATCCGCAAGCGCCATGGCTGCAGAAATTGGCTGCCCGGGTTGGGCGTCAGCAAACCGATGAAATGCCAGCTGTGGTCTTAGAACAGCAGCAACTTTTTGCGCAATACCTCGAATTGCTGCAACGTCTCGCGGCTCAGCGTCCACTCTTATTGATCTTGGACGATCTCCATTGGATCGACCCCTCATCGCTCAACTTGCTCTTCTTTTTGGTGCGTAAGCTGACGCAGAGCCGCGTTCTCTTCATTGGTAGCTGCCGCAGCGAAGTACTCGACTTGGATGTGGCCGGGAAACCCCATCCGTTGATTCCGGTCTTTGCTGAATTTAAGCGTAGCTTTGGCGATATCGTGATTGATCTCGATAAAACCACCGAGGAGCGCGGCCGGCAATTTGTTGATGCGTTGCTCGACAACCAACCCAATCAACTCGATGAAGCCTTTCGCCAAGCCCTCTTCCATCATACAGCAGGCCAGCCCCTCTTTACGGCCGAATTGATGCGCCATCTGCAAACGCAAGGCGACTTGCAACAAAATGAAGCTGGCCTGTGGATCGAAGCCGCGCCGCTGAATTGGCCCAACATGCCCGCCCGCATCGAAGGAGTGATCGAACAGTGGATCAATCAGCTCACGCCCGCGTTGCGGCAGATTTTGCAAGTGGCGAGCGTCGAAGGCGAGGAATTTACCGCCGAAGTGGTGGCGCGGGTTCAAGGGGTGCGGGAACGGGAGTTAGTCCAACAATTGGGCGAAGTCTTAGAGCGCAGGCACCGACTGGTGAGCTTTGTCGGCTTGACGTGGGTGGGTACACAACGGTTGTCGCACTATCGCTTCCGGCACAACTTGTTCCAAAAATATCTCTATCACAATCTCGATGCCGCTGAGAAAGCTTATCTCCATGCCGATTTGGTGGGGGCGCTCGAAGCCCTCTATGCGGAGCAGATCGAGCACGCCGTGGTCCCTTTGGCGCGTCATTGTAAGGCGGCTGGACTACTTGATCAAGCGGCGGCCTATTATCGCCAAGCCGGTCAACGGGCGCAGCAGTTATCGGCCTATCCCGAAGCGATCGAGCATTTCCAGCAAGGGATTGCCATCTTGCGCCAGTTACCGCCGACGCCCGCCCGTCTGCAGAGTGAACTGGCGTTGCAATTGGCGCTGGGCAATATCCTGCTGGCCATCAAGGGCTATAGCGCGCCAGAAGTGGGCGAATCGTTTCAACGCGCTCTTGCGCTCAGCCAACAAGTGGGAGAAAATAGCGAATCCATTGCAGTGTTGCGTGGACTGCAGCGGGCGTCGTTGGCGAGCGGCGACTGGCAAGCGGCGCGCAAATGGGGCGAGCAATTACTCGAGAAGCTCGATGCCCAAGTCGAGCCGGGCGCACGGGCCGAGGCCCATCGCACCTCCGCTGTCACCTCGTTCTATCTAGGCGACTTTACCGAGACTCTCCACCTGGTGGAGCAGGGCATCGTGGCCTATCAACGCCAACCCGACTATCCCTACTTGCAGCAATTTGGCAATCATATAGGGGTGTCGCTGTATGCATATCGGGCCATGGCTTGGTTGATGTTGGGCTACCCAAGCCAGGCCACCCGTCAGATCGAGCAACTCTTAGACCTGGCGCACACCTTAAACCATCCTTTTATACTCACCGCCGCATATGGACTAGCCGCTTCCTTCTTTTTCTTGCAGCGGGATGTCTTGACGATTCTGGGCACGGTGGAGCAGGGAATGGCAATTGCGCAGCAGCAGGCGTTTGATTATTGGGTCGGCTCGCTGCTGGTGGAACGGGGATGGGCGCTGGTACTGGCGAATGAGCAATCGGCTGGCCTGAGCGAAATCGAGCGCGGATTGGCCAGTTGGCGGGCAACGGGGCAGGCGTTGCAGCATCGTTCTGAGCCTGCCCGCCATGCCTATATCGCCATGCTGATCGAAGTCGATGGTCTGATCGGCGAACCGGGCAGAGCGCTGGCCACGCTGCAGGAAGTTTTGGCCGAAGTTGAGCCGGGGGCCCATTTCTTAGAGGCTGAATTGCATCGACTGCGCGGGGAATTGCTCCTGTTGGACAAGGGCAGCAATGCTGAGGTAAACGCCGAACAAGCCTTTGCGCAAGCCATTGCGATTGCTCAACAACAACAAGCCAAATTGTTCGAGTTGCGAGCGACGGTGAGTTTAAGTCAGCTCTGGCAACGGCAGGGCAAGTGTCAACTGGCCCAGGAACGATTGGCGACCATCTATGCCTGGTTCAGCGAGGGGTTCGCTACCCCGGATCTGCGAGCCGCTGCCGACTTACTGGCAGCATTGGCCGCTGCATAATGGCGTTCCTCTGCTGAGTTGTACCGGAACCTATGCAGCGAACAAGAGGAAAACCAAAATGATAGGCGAGATCCAGATCCGAACTTTACAATCTGTGGGCGAACGTGAGATCAACGGCTTGAGCGATGTCTTGATTGATTGTGTGGCCGGCGGGGCGTCGGTCAGTTTTATGTGGCCGCTGGCCCGTGAGAAGGCCCAGGCCTATTGGCGCACCGTGGCCGAGAGTGTCGCCCGCGGCGAGCGGATCCTGTTAGTGGCGGAAGATGACAACGGTACCATCTGGGGAACCGTTACGGTTGTGTTGGCACAACCCGAGAATCAACCCCACCGTGGAGATGTCGCCAAGATGTTGGTCCATCGCACTGCCCGTCAGCGTGGATTGGGTTCCCGACTGTTGACTGCCGCTGAACAACAAGCCCGTCTTGCTGGGAAAACCTTGCTGGTACTCGACACAGCCAGTCCCGAAGCCGAGCGCCTCTATGTGCGCCATGGCTGGCAGCGTTGTGGGCAGATCCCCAATTATGCATTGCTGCCCAATGGCGATCCCTGTGCAACAATCATTTATTTCAAGGAATTGCTGGATTGAGCAGAGTCAGGACTCCACTGGCTCCGCAATCGCGTCTGGAGATCACGACACCATTCTAAGCCGCTTCGCCCCCTGTAGAACCCATCCCTGGCGGGACAGTATCATCCTGTTGAATGCAAAAGACCTCCTTGGTAGTTAAACCAAAGAGGTCTTTTGCTGCCCATGACTCCTCTCAAAATTTGAGAGGTATTATCACCTAGCTGCTATCTGCGGATTAGTGGCAGGAAGAGCAGCTGACCTGATCCGCCAGGAGTGTTCGGATTGGGCGTCTCCTCCTCGTCCTCACCGGGGCAGCCGGCGCTGCCAGGGCAAGTGGGCTCGGTGGGAATCGCCCCGCCATTGTTGTCGCGATCGAGATAATCGGGTATGCCATCGTTGT